>PGYD01000074.1 GCA_002839495.1 Planctomycetes bacterium HGW-Planctomycetes-1 | reverse complement strand
ATTGAAATCGACCCCAATCATTTTTTCTCACAACTTGTTATTTTTATTCTATTTACAACAATTTACTTAAAAGTTAATGGGACAGTAGTGATGTAAAATATAATTGAAGTTTTGTATTACCGATAAATGACGTATTTTTATCGGGGAGTAGCTCAGCTTGGCTATAGTATTTTGCCCCTTGTTATTGCTCCTGTAAGGGCAAATCAATTCAATGCCTTTACCGGCCAGACATTCACGCAATGGGTCGCTGTCATAGCTCCTGTACGCAGTATCCAAAGGATGCCTTCAAATACTCTGCGGTTATCCGCCCGTGGTCTTCCGCCGCGTTTGGATTTGCTGGGTTTTGGCAATAAAGGTTCAATTTTTTTCCATTGTTCGTCTGTTAATATCCATCTTGTCTTGGCCATAAAAAATCCTTTCGATGACCAAGTTTACATAAGTCTTTGCGTGGCGCAAGCTTAAAATAGATAAGATTTTAGGTTATGAAATGGCTTGGTATCCGACATTTTGTTCCCTTATCTTAAAGTTTTGCGAGCATAGTTTTTATAAAGCCTTCGAGTACTTTCTGCGGTATATCCTGAAGCTGAGCGACGGGTATTTTCTCTTTCAAAAGGCTTTTGAGAAATGCTTTTGCCGCGGCCTTATTGCTCATAATTTGCTCAGCGGCCTTGCGGGCTTCGTCGAGCGAACCGTCCGCCATAAACCGCAGATATTTTATTACCATTGCGGAGGCGTCTGTTCCATTCGGATTTTGGGGCGCATCGCTGTCCTGCGGGTCTTCTTTTTCGTGCAGAAGCGACTGGGTAATGTTTTGGGTTTCCTTCATCATTTGCTCGTATTGTTTTTCTTCGGTTTCATCGACAGGGGCAAGTTTCAATTCTTCATCGCCTTCGCTTTCCGGCAAAGGCACATAGCAGCGATGATTGCAGAAAGGACATTTGCCCCATTTGCCGCCCGCAGTATCGGGCGCGACTATCTTCTTCTTGCAAGACTCACAGTGTAAGGTGATTGACATATTCGGTGCCTCCTTTGCTAACTCGGATATTGAGCCGAAACTTCGGTAGTAATGCCGCCGCGAGGCGTGAATTTCGACGTTACTTTCATTCTCGCCGGCTTGCAGGCCGAGACAAGCTCGTCGAGTATCTCGTTTGTCAGGGCCTCGTAAAAGATGCCTTTATTTCTGAAACTCTGGATATAGAACTTTAGACTTTTCAGCTCGATACAGCTTTTATCGGGACAGTAATCGATGACAATTTCGCCGAAGTCCGGCTGGCCCGTTTTCGGACAAAGGCTCGTAAATTCCGGACAGCGGATGGTAATCGTATATTCCCGGCATGGCCGCGGATTGTCAAAAAGCTCTATTTTCGGTTCGCCCATCAATTTTCCCTTTTTATATACCTGAAAATATCACTATAATATAATTTCTCAATATTGGCAAGTAGGGTAATTTATGAAAAAAAGGGTCAAAAAAGCGGTTATCTTGCTCAGCGGCGGGCTGGACTCGGCAACGACTCTGGCAATCGCAAGGAGCAGAGGGTTTAGATGTTTTGTCCTGACTTTTCGTTACGGCCAGCGGCATAGTATCGAACTCAAGGCTGCTAAAAAAGTAGCTGAATACCTCGGCGCCGTTCAGCATAACATTATCGACATTAACCCTGCGGTTTTTGCCAATTCGGCCCTGACCGACAAATCAATCAAAGTCCCGCTCGGCAGAAAAATTGACCCTTCGAGGATACCCGTTACCTATGTGCCTGCGAGGAATACGATATTTTTGAGTTTTGCCCTTGCCTTTGCCGAATCCATCGGCGCATTCGATATTTTCATCGGCGTAAACGCCGCCGATTACAGCGGCTATCCCGATTGCAGACCGGAGTATATTTCAGCATTTGAAAAAATGGCCAATCTCGCAACAGCGGCGGCGATACAGAAAAAAGGCATATTTAAAATCCATACCCCGATTATCAAAATGTCGAAATCGCAAATCGTTAAGACCGGCACCCGTCTCGGCGTTAATTACGCCCTGACGCATAGCTGCTATAATCCCGCCAAAGGCGGCAAATCCTGCGGCAGATGCGATTCCTGCCGACTGCGACTAAAGGGTTTTGCACAGGCGCATCTGAATGACCCATTGCGATATCAGAAAATTAACCGCAAATGAAAACGAATAAATACAAAATTTATTTTTTTTATACCTCTGTGTTCTCTGTGAACTCTGTGGCCAAAAACAAAATAAGTTTTCTCTGTGGCTGGTATGCAAAACACTGAAATCCAAATCTCCGAAATTTTCTATTCCATTCAGGGCGAAGGTCTCCTCGCCGGCAGGCCCAGCGTCTTCGTAAGACTTGCGGGCTGTCCGCTGCGATGTAAATTCTGTGATACAAAATACGCGAACGACTCAAAGGCAGGTGAAATAAGAACAATCGATGAAATAGTAAAGCAGATTAAAAAATATAAAACAGATTATATTGTAATCACCGGCGGAGAGCCGATGATTTGTCCGAATTTGCCGCTGCTTTGCAATGCGTTGAAAAAATACCATATCACAATCGAAACGGCAGGTATAAAATTCATCGACGGTCTTAAATGCGGGCTTATGAGTATCAGTCCGAAACTTTCCAACGCATATTTAAAAAAGAGCGATAAAAAATTGTATTTAAAAATAGACCGGTTAAAGAAATTGATAAAAAATTATAATTATCAGTTAAAATTTGTGATTGAGAAAGCTGGAGATATTAAAGAAGTCGAAAAAGTACTTAAAGAACTGAAAAATACCGACCGCTCGAAAATTCTGCTTATGCCGCAGGCGGCGAATGTTTCGGAGTATATTAAAAGAAGTCCGCTTGTTGCCGAGCTGTGCAAATCCAACGGTTTTACCTTCAGTCCCCGTTTGCAGCTTGTCTTCGGCGAGACAAGAGGCATTTAAAAATCCCCTTGATTATGTCCTTTTTTTCAGTAATATAATGGTTCGGCCTTGCCCAGGTGGCGGAACTGGCAGACGCGCCAGCTTGAGGGGCTGGTTCTCTTCGGGGAATGGAGGTTCGAATCCTCTCCTGGGCATTTCTTATTACCAGAAGCAGGGAAATAAAGAAGTAAAGATGTAAGGAATCTATTTGAATGCAGTTTTTCTTTCCTTACTTCCTTGTTTCTTTGCTTCCTTACATCCTTTTTTATGAACAAAAAACCAATAATCGGAATACTCGGCGGCATAGCGTCCGGCAAGAGTACGCTCGCAAAGGAGCTTGAAAATCGCGGCTGTGCCGTTATTGATGCCGATGCCATCGCCAAGCAGCTTCTTGGGACTGATGACGTCAAAAAGCAGATTCGCGACCAGTTCGGCAGCGGGGTTTTCGACACGGCTGGACAGGTGGACAAGGCAAAACTCGCTGATATGGTCTTTACCGGCAGGGCATCCGTCGAGGCCATAAACGCTATAGTGCACCCGAAGGTACTAAAAAGAACAGAAGAGTTAATCGCACAATACCGGAATGACGCAGCAGTAAAAGCGGTAGTTTTGGATATCCCATTACTGCTCGAAACAGGCTGGGAAAAGAGGTGTGATAAGCTGATTTTTGTCGATTGCAGCCGCTCGGCAAGGCTCGAAAGGGCCTCAAAAAAGGGCCTTTTTGACGAAAATCAGCTAAAAAAAAGAGAAAATTTCCAAATTTCTCTGGACAAAAAACAAAAGATAGCTCATTATATAGTCGATAATAATAAAAACCTTTCAGAGCTGACTAAACAGATCGGCGAGATTTTTCCCGCTTTAATATCATAGAGTAGTCGTTTAGAGTTGTTCGTAATTGCATCGGCGGGACTGTAAAATCACATTTAGTTTTACATAAATGACGGCAAATCGAATTTATCCGCCTGCGGCGGACAGATTGTTCCAGAAGTCGATTTTTGCCTCGAAAGGTTTGTCTGTAGTCCGAACGCAGAGAGAAAAGCATTTTTTTTACATACAAAATAACGCAAAAAAACAATAATTTTACAAAGGAGTTAAAATGGCTAAGGCGATGACAAAAGCCGACGATAAAATGCCGAGAAAACGAAAAAGTGTCCCAAAAAACGGAGACGAAGAACAGCAGGCGGAAACTGCCCAGCAGGCCCAGCCCGTTCAGGAAGTCCCGCAGACCAATGGGGACGAAAAGCCCGCATCAAACGGTCAGACTAACGGCGCCCCGGTCAACGGCGACAAGGACAAAAAGGCCGAACACGAATCCACCCACGCCAAATACGAGCGAATCAAACGCGGGAATCTGCATATAACCGACCTGCAAAAAATGACTGTAGCGGAACTGCACGAGGTCTGTAAAAGAGAAGGCGTAAGTGAATTTACAGGTATGAAGAAGCAGGAGCTTATCTTCAAGATACTCAAAGAGCGTATCCAGTCGAACGGCCTGATGTACGGCGAAGGCGTACTCGAAGTTCTGCCCGACGGCTACGGCTTCCTGAGAAATCCCGATTACAATTACCTTTCCAGCCCGGACGACATATATGTTTCGCCTTCCCAGATAAAAAGATTCGGCATTCGCACCGGCACTGTGGTAAGCGGACAGATTCGCCCGCCCAAGGAATCGGAAAAATATTTCGCGCTTCTGCGCGTCGAGGCGATTAACTTCGAAGAACCCGACAGGCTCTCCGAAAAGGTGAACTTCAGCGACCTTACTCCTCTTCATCCGGAAAAAAGACTCATACTCGAAACAAGGACAGAAGAGCTTAATATGCGTATCATCGACCTTGTTACGCCGGTCGGTAAAGGACAAAGAGGCCTTATCGTCGCTCCTCCTCGTACCGGAAAAACCATACTTCTGCAGAAAATCGCGAACTCCATAAGCACAAACTGCCCCGAAGTCAAATTGATTGTCCTTTTGATTGACGAGCGTCCTGAGGAAGTTACCGAAATGGAACGCAAGGTTGCAAAAGACGTCGAGGTCATAAGCTCGACATTCGACGAACCGGCCTCAAGGCACTGCCAGGTCGCCGAAATGGTTATCGAAAAAGCGAAAAGGCTTGTCGAATACGGCGTCGATGTCGTAATTCTGCTTGATTCTATCACAAGGCTCGCAAGGGCGTATAACACCGAAGTTCCGCATTCAGGAAAGATTCTCACCGGCGGTGTCGATGCTAACGCGATGCAGATGCCCAAGAAATTTTTCGGTGCCGCAAGAAACATCGAAGAGGGCGGCTCGCTTTCGATTTTCGCCACCGCTCTTATCGACACAGGCTCGAAAATGGACGAAGTTATTTTTGAGGAATTCAAAGCCACCGGCAATATGGAATTGCATCTCGACCGAAGACTGGTCGAACGCAGAATTTATCCGGCAATCGACATCAGCAAGTCCGGCACAAGACGCGAGGAACTGCTTCTTGACGCCAAAGAGCTCGAGCTTGTTTACAGGCTCAGAAGGGTTCTTAGCGAATTGAATCCTGTCGAGGCCGTTGAGCTGCTAAAGAGCAGACTGGCGAAATGCAAATCAAACGCCGAATTCCTGATGACGATGAGACTGGATTAATTGGACGGGGTGTAGCTCAGCTTGGCTAGAGCGTCTGGTTTGGGACCAGAAGGCCGTAGGTTCGAATCCTATCACCCCGATTCCGTTTCTCTGATGAAGAAGTAGAGTTTTTTTAAGGCCAGATTTATGTGCGGAATTGTAGCTTATTTAGGCAAAAAACCGGCTCAGCCAATCCTTATCGAAGGCCTAAAACGCCTCGAATACAGGGGTTATGACTCTTCCGGCGTAGGCCTGATAAACCCCGATAAAACCGGAATAAAAATCATCAAATCCAGCGGCAGAATCAGCGTTCTCGAAGAGCTTCTCAAGGAGCCGAACCCTAATGAGATTGTCGGCATCGGCCATACTCGCTGGGCAACGCACGGCGAACCCAACACGATAAATGCCCATCCGCATCTCGACTATACCGGCAAAATCGCTGCCGCTCACAATGGTATTATCGAAAATTACAGTACCCTGAAGACCTGGCTCATAAGCAAAGGTTGCAATTTCGTCAGTGAAACCGATACCGAGGTTATCGCGAATCTTATCGGCTATTTATATTCCGGTAAAGACTCCGAAAACGTGCCGACCGATGGACAGAACAGGTTTGAATGGGCCGTCCAGCGTGCCCTTAATGAGCTTGTCGGTACTTACGGACTGGCGATGGTCTGCACTGATTTTCCAGATATGCTCATCGGAGCAAAGAAGGGCAGTCCTCTTATTCTCGGTCTGGGCGAAAATGAATACATAATCGCATCGGACGCCGCCGCTATCGTCGAGCATACCACGCAGGCGATTTATCTTGCCGACAACGAAATGGTTACCATAACCTCCAAAGGTTTTCATACCAAGACAATCGACAATGTTGAAATCCGCAAGGAGCTTAACCAGATAGAATTTTCGCTCGACGCTATCGAGTTAAACGGTTTTTCTCATTATATGCTCAAGGAAATCTGTGAGCAGCCAAAGGCCCTCAATATGTGTCTTGGCGGAAGACTCGACTTAAGGGACGCTAGAATCGTCCTTGGCGGCGTCGGCAAGTACTGGCGCGAGCTTACAAGGGCAAAGAGAATTATTATCAACGCCTGCGGTACCGCCTGGCACGCCGGCCTTATCGGAGAGTATCTGTTTGAGCAGCTTGCGAGAATCAATACCGAAACGCAGTACGCCAGCGAATTTCGATATCGCAATCCGATTATCGAAGATGACACGGTAGTAATCGTAATCAGTCAGTCCGGCGAAACAGCCGACACGCTTGCCGCCGTCGAGCAGGCAAAGGAACGCGGTGCCGAAACGCTCGGCATCGTAAATGTCGTAGGTTCTACGATTGCACGAACCACAGATGCCGGAGTTTATTTGAGGGTCGGCCCAGAAATCGGCGTCGCAAGCACTAAAGCCTTTACCGCTCAGGTCGCCGTACTGGCTATGCTCGCTATCGAACTGGGCAGAAGGAGGCATCTTTCGACCGAACAGGTCAGATTCTATATTGAGGAGCTTTCAAAAATACCTTCGAAAATCGAAGAGGTTCTTACTTTGTCGGAACATATAAAGAAAATTGCCGAAGCGACCTGCGACAGAGAAAACTGGCTGTTTTTAGGCAGGGGATTCAATTATCCGGTCGCTTTGGAAGGTGCGCTTAAACTAAAAGAGATAAGTTATATTCACGCTGAAGGTCTGCCCGCCGCGGAGATGAAGCACGGCCCAATCGCGCTCATTAATGACGGTATGCCTGCGGTCTTTATCGCGACTAAATGTTCGCAGTACGATAAAATCATAGGCAATATCGAAGAAGTAAGGGCCCGCGGCGGCAGAACGATTATTGTTGCAAGCCAGGGCGATGACAATATCAGACAGTATGCCGATTTCCTGATACAGGTTCCAAATGTGCCGGAGGAACTCCAGCCGATGGTTAACGTAGTGCCGCTGCAGATTTTGGCGTATCACGCCGCCGTACTTCGCGGCCGCGATGTGGACAAACCTCGAAACCTCGCCAAAAGCGTTACGGTCGAGTAATTGAGTATCAGTTTTTTCTCGATGATGGTGACCGGCGTTCGGCACGGCGTGAATCGCTGTCCAATTCTGCCGAACCTCCGAGTACTTTCGTTGTTTTTTTAACGTCTGCGACTTTGAGAACCGCCGTGGTTTTTCCGCCTTTGGCGCCGGCCGTAACATAAGCGTAAGCTATATTGATATGTGCCTTTGCCAATTTTTCCGCTACTGCCGCAAATGCGCCGGCCCTGTTGGGTAGCGTTACACAGAGCACTTCCGTTTCGTTGAATTGCATATTGATATGATTTAGAACTTCCCGCATCTTGTCCGCGGATTCCGGAACAATCCGCAATACTCCATGCTCTACGGAGTCCATCACGGTAAGAGCGGTTATATTGATTTTTGCCCTGGCGAATTCAGAGAGAATCTGTGCCATAATGCCGGGCTTGTTTACCATAAAAATCGAAAACTGCTTTTCTATGTTCATATCGCCCCTTTCTAATCAGGTTTTCTGCAGGTCGTTTATCGCGCTTTGAGCGTCGGGATAAAATTTGAATATCTTATCGAGGTTCGTAATCTTAAAAACTCGGTACAGTTGCGGATTTATTCCGCTTATTATCACGTTGCCTTTCTGGGCTGACAGTTTTTTCTTCGTATCGATAAGTATTCCCAGCGCCTGCGACGAGAAAAATTTCACGCCGGTAAAGTCGATGAGCAGATTTTTAGGTTTTTGATTTTTAATAAGGTCGGAAATCTGCTGTGAAATCTGCTCCAGCCCCTGGTCGATGGTCAGGTTCGGCACGTTGAACGATACCGTCGTTACGGCCCCGCTGGTTGTTATTTTTATTATGTTATAGTCGGTCATATTAAATCTGCTCTATTATACACTAATATCGGCACAAAA
>PGYD01000073.1 GCA_002839495.1 Planctomycetes bacterium HGW-Planctomycetes-1 | reverse complement strand
AGCCCTCGATTTGCAGGGTTATCACAGCTCAAAAGCCTTATCTAATTGTGTGCCGATAGCTGGAGCAGCCCTCGATTTGCAGGGTTATCACAGCTACCTTGTTTTGTGAGGTGAACAGGCGGGTAAAATTTGAGAGACGAGATTCTTCACTCCGTTCAGAATGACCCCGGTTAGGACGAACTCCCAGTAAGACCGGGGGCTAAACACGAAAAAAACGAACGCCGGGTATCAATATGCCCCCTGCGCTGTCGCTTGGGCTCTGATACGTTTACCCCGCGCTAACCGAATTAAATAACCCTGCGCTATCGCTGGGGCTCTGATACGTTTACCCATCGCTTCCGTCTTCGCCAAGGCTACGAACGGACAGGTACGCTCAGGGCTCTGAACGCCGCTCCCTGCCCCACGCCTACGGCGGGCAAGCCTGATGTCAATCCACAACAAGTACATTATATTCGTTTTGTGAAGTAACTGCCCGGCAACTGCTTAATTATCCCCTTTAGTCTCATCAAAACAACCGCTGCGTTGACCGCACCGGCCGCTAATTCGGTCTGGTTTATTATCTGCTCTATATGGACCGGCTCGCTATCGAGACAATTTAAAATCTTTCTTTCCGCCTCGGTAAGCCTCAATTTCGATACATCGAACAGGGTCGATTCGGCCTTTTCGCCAGCCTGTATTGTCGAAAGTTTCGCATATTCGGCAAAATCTTTCTGCAGAAATTCGAGCGTTTCAATTACGTCTTCGACCGACTCGACGAGTTTGGCTCCGTCTTTAATAAGTTTATGCGGCCCTTTCGACAGTGCCGAATCAATTCTGCCCGGCACCGCCATTACTTCTCTGCTGTTTTCCATCGCCGCCCGCGCTGTAATCATCGCGCCGGAGCGAGGCATCGCCTCGACAACGATTGTCGCCAGTGAAAGCCCTGCGATAATCCTGTTGCGTGGCGGGAAATTCTCCGCCAGCGGTTCGTACTCCATCGGCAATTCGCTTATGCACGCCCCGTTTGCGCAGATTTTTTCGAATAGCTGTTTATTTTCAGGCGGGAATATTTTCGCAAGTCCGCACCCTTGTACTGCGATAGTTCTGCCGTTTGCGCTCAGTGCTCCGCTGTGAGCTGACGAGTCGATTCCTCTTGCCATACCGGATATAATAGTGAACCCTGCCGATGCGAGCAGGTGTGCAAATCTGCTTGCCTGTTCGCTGCCGTAATGACTGCATTGACGTGCCCCGACAATCGCAACGGCAAGATTATCGCTCGGCACAATTTCGCCTTTGACGTAAAGAACCGCCGGCGGGTCATAAATTTTTTTCAACAGCGCAGGATACCGCTCGTCCAAAAGGCTGATAATGCAGACGCCGGATTTGTCGGCCAGTGCGATTTCCTTTTCAGCGTCGAAATTTTTTCTCGAATTGACGATTTTTTCAGCCGTTTTCTGTCCGATGCCGTCGATTTGTGCCAGGCCGTTTGCCGAAGCGGCAAGGACTGCCTCTGCCGAGCCGAAGCGTTCGAGCAAACGCCCGAAAATAACCGGCCCTACCCCCTCAGAATGAACAAGTTTGAGCCAATTGCGTATATTTTCTGTATGACCTGCCAAATTTTCTCTCTAAAAAAGGGAATGTTTTGTAATCTTTTTATCCGAATTAGGCACAAAATCAATGAAGATTTTACAGTTTTTTCGTGAAAAGTAACAGAATCTCGGTAAAAACCGATATGGCGAATCCTAAAACCATTGAGAAAATCGGTTTAAATTTTGAACCAGATTTCAGCCGTAACCATATATTTTATAAGACGTTATAAAACAAGGTTAAACGGATATACAACGCTGTCATTGCTAATAATCGGTTATAAATTGACTTAGGGTCTTTTTCTTGCTATCGTAAGGGGCTTATGGTTTTACAGAAAAGCACAAATAGAAAAGCAGGGTCGAAGTCTGGCAAGGTCGCTGCGGTAAAGACTGCAAAGCAGTTTCGCACGGTCAAGCAGGCTCTGGAGTATTTGTTTACTCGTACTGACTACGAGAAGCAGTCTCGTCTCCGCTATAATGTTACAACGTTCAGTCTTGAGCGGATGGAGAAGCTCTTGTCATTGGTCGCCAATCCCCACAAAAAACTCGCCACAGCCCACATCGCCGGCAGCAAAGGGAAAGGGTCGACGGCGACGATGCTGGCCAGAATGCTGCAGGCGAACGGGTATTCAGTCGGACTATATACATCTCCGCACGTAGTTGACCTGCACGAAAGAATCGAAATCAACGGCAAAAGAATAACAGATTCCGAGCTAACAGCTCTTGTTAATCGGATATACGCTCCCGTCGAAAAAATGGCCAAAACCCATTCGACAAGCTCAGGGCAGGCCCATTCGACGAGCTCAGGACAAGCCGACCAGCCGACATTCTTCGAGATATTCACCGCAATGGCATTTCTATACTTTGTGGATAAGAAAGTCGATATTGCGGTTGTCGAAACGGGACTGGGCGGAAGACTCGATAGCACAAACGTGCTCGAACCTGCCGTCGTCGGAATAACAAGCATAAGCATCGACCATCAGAATCTGCTCGGCAAGACAATCGACTGCATAGCGAAAGAAAAAGCCGGCGTTATCAAGAAAGGCATTCCTATAATAACCGTGCCCCAGGAAGCGCTGGCGATGAAAGAAATTAAGAAACAGGCGCTTGCAGTCAAGGCACCGCTTTCAGTTACCGGCAAAGACATAGACTTTTCGTATCGATTCGAATCGTCGCGCGAATACGGTCCGCATACGCGGATATGCCTGACGACGCCGACCAGCAAATTCGAACATCTCAGAGTTCCGCTGCCCGGCGAACATCAGGCGCTGAACTGCGGACTTGCAATCGCGATGCTCGATTCCCTCAAGGCCAGCGGATATAAAATCGATGACGCCAAGGCCATCGCAGGCCTGAAAGATATAAAGATGCCGGGCCGAATGGAAATCATACATACCGACCCGCGAATCCTGATTGACGGCGCCCATAACGCCGCGAGCATCCGCGCACTTATTCAGGCCATCGGCCAGCACGTGCCTTACGATTCGATGATTGTAATCTTCGGATGCGGACAGGATAAAGATGTGCGGGGTATGCTCGAACAGCTTCAGTACGGAGCCGATAAAGTGATATTTACCCGCAGCAATTCGCCCAAGGCGATGTACCCGCAGGACCTTGCGGATATGTACACGGAAATTTGCGGCAAGATGTGCCAGACAGCTATGAGCCTCAGAGAATCGCTGCGAATCGCCTCGAGCGCAATCAGCAAAGAAGATTTAATCTGCATCACCGGCAGCTTCTACCTCGTCGGCCAGGCAAAGGTAATGTATTTGCCGAAATAAGGCGGATTATACCCCGATGAGATAAGTCTCGCCGGCGGGCGGACATCTCACAGCGACTGTCTTAAAATTCAAAACCCGTTTGAAAGAACGGGTTTTTTTTATATCGAAAGGGCGCATAAAAAAAGCGGCGCCTGTGATGCCGATGTTCACTGGGTCCGACCTCCGGAAGCCAGCCCCCCAGGACAACCACCGCAGGGATTACCCGCTCCGTATATATTATACAATATAATCCGGTAAATTGCAAAAAAACCGTGCGGCGGAAGTATGTTATTTTCGCAGGTTATTTGCGACTTTAACGACATCGGCCATTTCGGCGACGTCGTGGACTCTTACAATCGAAACTCTTTCAAGCACCGCTTGAGCGACTGCGGCCGCCGTGCCGAAAATCCTGTCCTTCGGCGACTCTTTGGCCGTTAATTCGCCGATAAATCTCTTTCTGCTTGTGCCAAGCAAAACCCTATATCCGCTGTTTACAAAGACATTCAGATTTTTCAAAAGCTCCAGATTATGCTGAAGCGTTTTGCCGAAACCTATGCCGGGGTCGATAAAAATTTTTTCCTTTTCAATGCCCGCCTTTTGAGCGGCAGCAGCTTGCTGTAATAAATAATCGAGAACTTCCTTGACGACATCTTTATATTCAGGCTCGATTTGCATCGTGGCAGGGGTGTTTCGCATATGCATCAGGACAACGGGTAATTTTTTCTCTGCCGCCAGCTTTGCGGTTCTTTCGTTCGACAGGGCTGTTATATCGTTTATTATCGCTGCGCCCGCGTCGAGGGCGGTTTTTACAACTTCATAGTCTTTGCTGTCGATGCTGATTGGGATTTTTATTTTTGCCGCGAGTTTTTCAATTATGGGAATTGCTCTTTTGATTTGCTCGCTTGCGGAGACCGGTTTTGAGCCGGGACGTGTGGATTCTGCGCCGATGTCAATTATCGCTGCGCCACGCTCGGCCATTTCAAGACCGCGGGCAATAGCTTTTTGAGTGTCGAGGAAATCGCCGCCGTCGCTGAAAGAGTCTGGGGTAACATTCAAAATGCCCATTACGATACAGCCTGAGGAAAAATCGAGTTCCCCGCCCGGCCAGCTCAGAATGTCGGAATCTTTTGTCATTGCTATCCGGTTTTGAACCCTAAACCGCTGAATATTTTTATGAGTTTGGCATCTTTAATGGAAACGTGTGTATTTTGGAATTCTCTGCGGATGTGATAATTTTTTCGCAGAGAGTCGAAGTACGCACCGTGAGTTTCAGCGGGCTCATCAATTATGCGTCTCAGTTTGGCGTCGTCCATTTTTATGTCGTAGAGCATATTCACCGCCGCCGATAGCGGTTTTTGTTCCTGCTCGTTGATAACGATTCTTTCAATCTGCGGAGGGGGGAGGAAATTTTTCGCGGTAGATTTCGGCTCGATTCCGAAATGTTTGCAGAACGCATTGTAAATCATAATCATACCCGCGACTTTGCCGTCGTAGGAATATCCGGCGATGTGCGGCGTGCCGAAATCGACCATTTTCACGAGTTCAACATCTATATCCGGCTCTTTTCCCCAGACATCGAGTACGCAAGCCTTTATCTTTTCGGAAGTTATAGCGTTTTTCAACGCAGCCGTATTATGCACCCCGCCTCGGCAGGTATTGAAAAAAATAGCGTCTTTTTTCAGAGACTTGAAAAATTTCTCGTCTGCCAAATGAAAGGTTTTATCTTCTCCTTCGTAAGTAAGCGGCGTATGGAGCGTTACGATATCGCAATCGAGAATTTCCTCGAGCGGCCTGTATTTTTTATCGTTTGTTTGTCTTTTCAAAGGCGGGTCGTTGAGAACGACTTTCATTCCGAGTGCGCGGGTTTTTTTTTCGACTTTGCTTCCGACGTTGCCGACGCCGACTATGCCGATGGACTTTTTCGAGATATCGAATTTATGTTTATCGGATAAATTCAAAAGTGCCGAGACTATATATTCTGCTACGGAGTTTGCGTTCGAGCCTGGCGCCGACGAGAAGCCGATATCGTTTGCGGCCAGATAATCGAGGTTGATATGCTCGAAGCCGATGGTTGCTGTGCCGACGAATTTTACTTTCGTGCCGTCGAGCAGGTCTTTATTGACTTTCGTGATACTGCGAACAAGAAGCGCATCGGCGTCTTTCAGAATATCAGGCGTAATTTTCCAGCCGTGAATCGTTAGACACTCTCCGGCCGAGCGGAAGCACTCTTTTACGAACGGAATGTTTTCATCTGCGACAATCTGCATATTTTCATCTCATTCAAAAACGGCATTATACCCGTTTTTGGCGGCGATGCCAATATGATATGCTATTTTGCGCAGGCGTTTTGGGCTGTGCCGAGAGCCTGGGCGAGTTCCTCGGTTAATTTTTCGACAAGCGTTTTTACCGGTATGATTTCCGTGCATTTATAGGCATTGGAGCCGGCGAATACGAAAGATTCGTCCAGTTTGCCGTTCGATGCGTTGGACAAAACTTTAGCTATGCAGTACGGCGCCTTTTCCGGGTCGCAGGTTCGCAGACATTTGTAAACGCAGGTGAACGGCATCGTCAGGCCCTGTTTGATTTTTTCCACAAACGGGCTGTTAATAACTCTGCCCGGCAGTCCGACCGGACTTTTGATAATCGTAATATCATCCGGCCCTGCGTCAATATAAGCCTGCTTGAAATTTTCGTGAGCGTCGCATTCGTCCGTGCAGACGAACCGCGTCGCCATTTGCACTCCGGATGCGCCAAGTTTGAGAAAACTCGCGATGTCGGCGCCGTCGAAAATTCCGCCCGCTGCGATAACCGGAATCTTCGGCTCGAACGAATTAGCAAGGGCAACGACTTCTTTGACTATTTCTTCGAGCGTCATTGCGCTTCCGTCGGCCAAACTGTCGAAAGAGTATCCGAGATGGCCTCCCGCATCAAAGCCTTCGACAATCACGGCATCGGGCAGTTTATCGTATCGGCCTTTCCATCGTTTGCAAATCAGCGCAAGGGCCTTGGCCGATGAAACAATGGGAATCAGCTTAATATCTTTTCCGTTGAGAAATTTCGGCAAATCCAGCGGCAGTCCCGCGCCGCAGATTATCATATCGACGTCTTCCTCGACCGAGACCTTGACAAGATTTTCATAATCGGTAAGAGCGACCATAATATTGACGCCGATGATTCCTTTGGTAAGGCTTCTCGCTTTTCTGATTTCGGCTCTTAGTGATTCGCTGTTGAAGGCCCACAAATCTCCGCCCCTGAGGTCTTCGAATAGACCAATTCCCGTGCTGGCGATGACGCCCGCGCAGCCGGTATTGGCGACCGCAGAGGCAAGCCCCGCTTCGGATACCCGTATTCCCATTCCGCCCTGGATTATAGGCGGGTAAATTTCTAAATTCCCTATTTTTAAGGGAGGAACAATTTTTTTGCTCATAAGTATCTCAATCAAACAAGGTTAGCACTATATAAAACGGCCATAATTAAATAGATATGTATCGAAGTGATATCGCTGTTTGCCGGCGTTATTTTGCAATCCCAATTAAACAGCCGTTTTCAGTTTAAATACATACAGCCGGCTATGATAACAATATTGTGTCCCGCCGACAACAAATATCTTTTTTAACCGTTAAGCTTAAATCCGGCGATTTTTTCTCCGCAATTATCGCAGCCGCTGTTTTTGATTTCATTTTTAGTTATATAATACCCTTCCCGCTCGATTAGCAGGTGCTGACATTTCGGGCAGTACGTATTTTCCGCCTTTGCCGAGGGTAGATTGCCGATGTAAACATACCGCAGTCCCGCCGACTTTGCGATATCATAAGCTCTCTGCAGAGTTGTCCCCGGCGTCGGAGGCGTTTCGGTATATTTATACTGCGGATAAAATCTGCTCACGTGCCACGGAACATCCGGCCCGCAGGTATTGACGAGGAAATCCGCAATCTGTTTCAATTCCTCGTCAGAGTCGTTTTGTCCCGGCACAACCAGCGTCGTAATCTCCATCCATATTTTCGTATGTTTGGCTATATATTCTATTGTTTCGAGAACAGGTTTCAGTTTCGCCTTGCAAAGATTTTTGTAATAGTATTCGCTGAAACTTTTCAAATCGACATTGATTCCATCGAGCCAGTCGGCGGCGAAATCGAGCGCCTCTTTCGTCATAAAGCCGTTGGAAACAAAAACATTAGCGAGCCCTTTTTGCTTGGCGATTTTTCCGCACTCGGCGGCGAACTCCATAAACACCGTCGGCTCGGTATAGGTATATGCCATACTTTTGCATCCTGCCTTAATGGCGAAATCCACAATCCTCGCAGGCGTAATTGACTGCCCGTCGATTTGTCCTTCATCGAGTGCCATTTGGCTTATCTGCCAATTCTGGCAGAACGCGCACTGAAAATTGCACCCCGGCGCAGCTATGGAAAAGCTCCTGCTGCCAGGCTGAAAATGAAACAGCGGCTTTTTCTCGATGGGGTCCGGATTGGCTGAGCAGAGCTTGTGATAGTTGAGCGAGTATAGTTTGCCGCCGATATTTTTACGTACCTGACAATGCCCTAAATCGCCGTCTTTTATAATGCACCGCCAATTGCACAAATTGCACCGCACTTTTTTATCGTCGAGCGGTTCGTACAAAACAGCTTCTTTAAAATTTTCCGCCATATCGGTATTATATCAGACCGAAAGCCTCTGCCAAAACCTTAATTGGATGAATTACTTTTTTCCCCGTCATCTGCTCGATTTGCATTTTGCACGTCGAGCATTCGGTTAGAACAATGTCGGCGCCGGAATTTTCTATTTTTTCGGCCAGTTTCCCCCCGATTTTCATCGAAAGCTCGTAATTTTTCTGCTGCATCCCGAAAGTCCCCGCGATTCCGCAGCAGCCTCCGTCGAGCTCTTTTACCTTAATCCCGGTAAGTTTCTCCATTATTTCAACCGCAGCAGGCTTAATCGCAATCGAATGACAGGGCGTATGATGAACATACTTTTTATCGGTTAGCCCCGCCAACACTTTGGCGGGGTTTAGTTTATTTTGATTTATAAACTTCTTTAAATACTCGAAAAGCTCGAACGTATTTTCCGAAACGATTTTCGCTTCCGGACTATCTACAAAAAATCTCAAATCATCCTTAAGGCACATCGCCGCGCTCGGCTCGGAGCAGACAATTT
>PGYD01000072.1 GCA_002839495.1 Planctomycetes bacterium HGW-Planctomycetes-1 | reverse complement strand
GAATTTACGGTCGATTGTCAGTATCTCGGTTTTTCATCAATGCCGTCCCATTGCAATCCGCCGATTACAGCCTGTGCGATATTGGTTAAATGGTCGCCGATTTTCTCCACATTATCGACCAAATCTATAAAAATCAGTCCTGCCGTGGCGTTGCACTGTCCGTCGGTCATCCGCTGAACGTGGCTTCTTCTGTAATCTATCTGCATTTTATTAAGAGCGTTTTCATTTGTAAGGGCGGCCTGTGCGGAGGCAACGTCGCCGGTTTCAAGAGCCTTTATTATCCGGCCGAACATTTCATTTTCCTGTTTTCTTAGTGCTCTTATCTCACTCCTGGCCGATTCGCTGAAAAAGAAGTTTTGCTGAATTTTGCGTTCGGCAATTTCAGCGATATTGACTGCGTGGTCGCCGACTCGCTCAAGGTCGTTGACCGTATGCAGCAGCACCGGTAATTCTATGGATGTATGTTCTGATATTTGTCTCTGGGACAGGGCCGCCAGATATGCCGTAATTTCATACTGGAAGGTATCGGTTAAATCTTCGGTTTTCCGGACGTGTTGGAGTCTGCTCGAATTATTGTTAAGCAAACCTGAAATTGCCAGGCCGACGGCCTCACGGGCATATTTGGCCATTCTGACGATTTCTCGCTGTGCCTGTTCGAGAGCAATCTCCGGGGTGTCGAGAAGGCGATATTCTAATACTACTGGTTCTATTTTCCGCTGTCCCGGCGGCTCTTTAATCAGCCACAGGACGATTTTTTCAAGCCAGCCGGTCGTTGGCAAAAAAACTACCGCCTCGAAGATTTTTATTGAGCTGTGAGCGATAGCGATAATAGCGGCTATGGTATTGTCGCTGCCGGGCCAGGGCGAAATTGCAAAAACCGCTTTCGAGATTACGCCGATAAACCAGAAGCAGATAAACGCGCCTATGATGTTAAACACAGAGTGTGCCCAGGCCGCTCTTCTTGCGTTTATATTAGTTCCGATTGCCGCAAGTTGAGCGGTAATCGTAGTGCCGATATTGCTGCCGAGGATAAACGGTATGGCGATGTTTAAAGCCACGTTCCAATCTGTGCCGAAAGCGCCGCCGGCGGCCAGAAGCTGAATACTGGCAACGGCAGCGGAACTGCTTTGAATAACCATCGTAATTAAAACGCCTGCCAGAATGGCCAGTAGGGGATTATCGGCGGTTTTTATAAGAAGCTGCTGAACGTGGGGATTCTGTTCGAATCCTGCGAAAGCGTCCTTCATAAAACCTATACCGATAAAAAGGATACCGAATCCGAGCAGTATTTGACCAGCATTTTTTACGGTTTGCTTTTTTGACAGCATCTGCATCGCGAAGCCGACCGCGATAGTGGGCAGCGAATAACTGGTAATCTTAAACGCTTCGATTCCGGAAATCGAAACGAGCCACGCAGTAGCGGTCGTGCCGATATTTGTGCCGATGATAACAGGTATTGCCTGAGCGAGAGTCAGAAGGCCCGCATTGACGAAACCGACGACCATAACGGTTGTGGCCGAGCTCGATTGAACCAAAGATGTAGTTCCCGCCCCGACAAGACAGCCGAGAATTCGATTGCGTGTCATTGAGCCGAGAATATTTTTGAGTTTTTGGCCTGCGGCTTTCTTGAGCCCCTCCGACATAAGACCCATACCGAACAGAAACAGACCCAGTCCGCCGATTGTGCCGAAGATAATGTCCTTTATCATAACAACTTCTTCCTAAATGACGTAACAAGGTCTGCTGCTTGTGCTTACGGAAGTTTTACGGTTTTTTATCCGTTTCGTCAAATAGTTTTGCTGAAAAGATGTGATAAAATCGAAAAAATCGGCGGCCTTATGCTAATTTGCGTAAGATATTAACGCCTTGTTCGATTTTATCGTTGGTTGTAGTGTAGCAAAGCCTAAAGTGTGTGTCTTTTTCGCTGAAAACACAGCCGGGTATAACCAGCACATTGTTTTTAATCGCCTTTTCGACGAATTCCGTTGCTGTTCCGCCGGGGGCTTTTATAAAGGTATAAAACGCGCCGGCAGGCTTGACGATTTCGAATTTGTCTTTCAGGCCTTCGTACATAATATCCCGTTTGGTTTTGTATCCCGCTATAAGGTCGCTTATATCGTAATCGAGAGCGGCAAAAGCTGCCTGTTGAAACGGAGACGGCGCGCAGACAAAGGTATATTGCTGAATTTTTGTCATTTCCTCGATGAGCGGTTTCAGATGTTTCGGCGCGGCCACATAAGCGAGCCGCCAGCCGGTCATCGCGAAACTTTTGCTGAACCCTTTCATAACGATTGTATTCGGATAAATTGACGCGATGCTCGGATAAGGCCCGTCGTAGCAGAATTTATCGTAAATCTCGTCGGACAGAATTAGGATGTCTTTTTTGGCGGCTATTTCGGCAAGGGTTTTCAGCTCGTCTTCGGAGTAAACCGAGCCGGTCGGATTGCAGGGCGAATTTACGATAATAATTTTTGTCTTGTCCGTGATTTTGTCCGCGATTTTTTCAGGATGAAGCCCGAAGTCGGGATATGTATCGACAAAGACGCATTTGCCGCCGAGCAGGTTTACAAGGTGTTTATACATCACGAAATACGGGTCGGGTATTATCACCTCGTCGCCGGGATTGATAAGGCTCATAAAAGCTAAAAGCAGGCCTCCGCTTACGCCGCTTGCGAAAAGCACGGCAGGATTTTCCCAATTGAATTGTGCGGTGATTTTCTCGGCAATTTTTGCGCAAAGTGCCGGCTCGCCAGCCGTGATGGTGTATTTGTTTTTGCCCTCTTTTATGGCGTCGATGGCAATCTGCTTAAGCGGGTCGGGAACGTCAAAATCGGGCTGGCCAATCGAAAAATTTATAGGGTCCTTCATCGAAGCGGCAAGATTGAAAATCTTTCTTATACCGCTTGCGTCGATAAGACTTGTTCTGTCTGCGAGGTATTTTTTCAAGACAGTGTTAATCCGTGTCTAAATTATCTTCTGCCTCCGCCGCCACCGCCGGGTTTACCCTGACCGGTCGATTTGGCTGCGGGAGCAGCTTTAGCTGGAGCAGCAATCTTGCCTGCAGGTGCCGCGGCTTTGCCGGCAGCTGGTGCTCCGCCGGCAGCTGGTGCAGCGCCGGCAATGGCTGCTTCACCTTCGGCGGCAACAGCCTTCTTGGGTTCTTTCTTAACCACGGCTACTTTCCTGTTGGCTACTTTGGTCAGGCCGAAAAGGCTGTCGCCTTCTTCCCATTTCTCTTCGTCTTTGAGCCGTTTAAGTCTCTCTGCACGTGTAAGTACGTTACGGTGCCGGACAAGGGCACCTTTAAGCTTCAGCGAACGATCAATTGACATAAAAAAACTCCTGAAAAAACTAATTCATTTTCATACCGTAAATGTCCTGGAACGGCTTTGTTCCGAAGGACTCGAAACCTGAACCTGCCGGAGGCTTATAATTTGCTCCGACAGACATTATTTTTCTTTTCATCACATAGCCGTCAGTACCGGCCTTGTCGATACTGTCAAAACGGTTCTGCGTTACCAGCAGGTATCGCGAGCCTCTTTGAATTATCTCTGTCGCTATACCGAACTGCGCGAAGTACTGTTTTACCGGTTCCAGATGGGAACGCAAATTATAACTTGTAATAACAATCGCATTGTCGCCCATAGGTTCGACCATTTTGGGCGGCGTTCGCGCCGGCATACTTGTCTCAACTGCCGCCGGTATTATTTTTTCAGGCATAACGGCCTCTACCGGCACGGCAGTTTTTTCCGTCTTTATTTCCTGAGACGTCTTTATCGAATAAATCTGGCCCAGCCGAAACAGTATCAGCAGAGTCGCAAAAAACGCCAACAGCGTTATTGCTGCCGCCTGCCAGGTCAAACAAAGCTCTATCCTGTCCGGATACAGCCTTAATGTCTTGGGTCTTGCTGACCAGACAAATTCGGGCCTGCCCGGCCTTGCGGCCTCTGTCTTGGCAGGTTCTGTCTGCCCCTGCAAAACAGCTTCCGCCTTTTTCTCCGGCTCGGCCGGTCCCTTTACAACGCCTATTTTGTCCAGCGCTTTCTGCTGGGCGCTTTTAAAACGCGTCTTATTGATAATCTCATAAAACGCAATATGTCTCGTATTTCGTGCCATATTTACAGCTTTTTGCCGCCCAGGTACCGATTTACCAGGATTTTAAGTTAAAATGATAGAGGACAAGAGAATAACCGATTTACAGCCGGCTTTCAACAGGAAAAATCCGAATTCGGCCGTTAAATCGAACCGCAAATGCGGAATTTTTTAAATTTCCTTGACAATCCGGCCATATCGGGATTAAATTCCCTCGGATTTTAGACTTAATTAGCGGTTTTTTTGCCGCAAAAGGCGATTTTACTCGCCTGAATATCGATACAAAGAGCAATTTTCCGTAATTATCAGCTCAAAATAGCTGATAAAGGGGGAATTGGTCTTTATTCTTTTTTATCCTGAACCGGAGTGAAATCAGATGCTACCAGCAAAAAAGACAAGTAAAACGAGAACAAGAACCAGAAGAAGTCATCACGGCTTGAAGCCTGTGAACTATTCGGTATGCAGCAAGTGCAGCAGTCCGAAACTGCCGCACGCCGCTTGTGAAAACTGCGGATACCTCAACCCCAAAATTACGCTTAAGCTCGCCAAGACTGAGGAGGCCGGCTAAAAATGCGCATAGCGATTGACGCCATGGGTGGCGATTTTGCACCTGATGAAATCCTTAACGGTGCTCTTGAGTCGCTCGAAAGTCTCGACAAAGGCGATACTTTAATTCTTGTCGGTCCTGTCGAAACAATCAAATCTAAAATCGGCGAAAAAAATCTGAATAAATACGCCGATATAATCAGAATAGTCGATGCCACCGAAGTTATCGGTATGGACGAATCGCCGATAGACGCTCTTCGAAAGAAACGCAAAAGCTCCATCTCTGTTATGGTCAAACTTGCCGCTGACGGCGAAGCTGATGCGGTTCTCTCGGCCGGAAATACCGGCGCCTGTGTCGCGGGCTGCCAGATGAGAATGCGGAATATCGAGGGCGTCAACAGGCCCGGAATCGCCGTTGTTTTTCCGACCTTCGAGGGGCCCGTTACTATGTGCGATGTCGGAGCAAATATCGCCTGCAAGCCGATTAACTTTTATCAGTACGCCATAATGGCGTCTATGTATTCGAAAAATCTACTCGGCATTCAAAATCCCCGTGTCGGAATTATGAGTATCGGCGAAGAAGAGGCGAAGGGAAACGAAATAGTAAAAAAAGCGAGAGAACTTATCAGGAGCGACCCGAAAATCAATTTTATCGGCAATATCGAG
This sequence comes from Planctomycetes bacterium HGW-Planctomycetes-1, assembly GCA_002839495.1. Taxonomy (GTDB): domain Bacteria; phylum Planctomycetota; class Phycisphaerae; order Sedimentisphaerales; family UBA12454; genus UBA12454. Next base: position 3,208 of record PGYD01000072.1, on the reverse strand, counting down.
GGCAGGGACATATTCAAAGGCAAATGCGATGTCGCGATATGCGATGGATTTGTCGGAAATGTCGTGCTAAAGCTCACCGAAGGGCTGGTTGACGGTCTTTTTAAGGTTATAAAACACGAAATTAAACAGCAGTCATTTCTGCTTGCTCTGAGCTTCAAGTCTGTAATGATGAAGATGTACCGGAAATACGATTATCACGAGTATGGCGGGGCGCTGCTTTTGGGCGTAAACGGCACATCGATTATCTGTCACGGCTCGAGCAAGGCCAGAACCATAAAGAACGCTATTATGGCCGCAAAGAAATTCCACAGTATGGGAACCAATAAAGAAATAAAGGAATATCTGGCGGCATCGAATGTCAGAGGCGCCGATGAGTAGGATAAAAAATAATTCTGATTGCGCTTTCAGGGCGATTATCGCCGGCACTGGCTCGTGCATTCCCCCAAAGCAGCTTACAAACGAAGACCTTACGAAAATAGTCGAGACCAGCGACGAGTGGATTACGACTCGGACAGGTATAAAAGTCCGCCATATAGCCGCCGACGACCAGACTACGGCTATGCTGGCGACCGAAGCGGCCAAAAAAGCGATTCAGCAGGCCGGTATATCCGCAGAAAATTTAGAACTGCTTATCATCGCGACGATAACGCCGGAAATGGTTTTTCCTTCGACCGCCTGTTTCGTGCAGGACGCACTCGGAGCGAAAAAAGCCTGGGCATTCGACCTTTCCGCCGCGTGCAGCGGTTTTGTTTACGGCCTGAGCATCGCACAGAATTTCATCATCAACGGCAGATACGACAACGTCCTCGTTATAGGTGTTGAGACGCTGAGCAAAATCACCGACTATAAGGACAGGAAAAGCTGCATCCTTTTCGGCGACGGCGCCGGTGCGGCGGTCATAAAAAAAGGCGATAAAAACGGCCCAAAGGGAATTTTCTACAGCACATCCGGCTCGGACGGATCCGGCTGGACGGCGCTGAACTGTCCCGCTTATGGAAGCAGGCATCCGGTCGGAAAACCTCTTGAAAACCCAAATTCCATATATATGCAGATTAACGGCAGGGAAGTTTATCAGTTGGCGGTCAGAAGAATTATCGAAACCGTTGAAGACTGTATGACAAATTGCGGTATATCTGCCAAAGATGTAAATTTATTTATTCCGCACCAAATGAACGCAAGAATTATCGAATCTGTCGCCAAAAGGCTCGAACTTGCAGATGAAAAAGTATTCATAAACATCGAGAAATACGGCAATACCTCGGCAGCTTCTATCCCAATCGCTCTTGACGAGTGTATGCGGCAGGGCAGGATTAAAAAAGGAGACATTGTCCTGCTCGTAGCTTTCGGCGGCGGTCTGACATGGGGCGCTAACGTTATTGAATTCTAAATAATATTTTCAGGGAAGAAGATGGCAGATAAAACAGCATATATTTTCCCCGGTCAGGGCGCCCAAGTCATTGGTATGGGCAAGGATTTTTACGATACCGAACCGCTCGCAAAACAATTTTTCGATAAGGCAGACGAAATCGTCGGATTCGAGCTTTCGAAAATTTGTTTTGAAGGACCCGAAGACCAACTCAATTCTACCACGATTTCACAACCTGCTATTTTCGCGGTATCGGTTGCTATTCTTGAAGTTCTAAAGTCAAAAGGTCTGATTAAGCAGGCAAACGTAACGGCAGGTCTGAGTCTTGGCGAATATACGGCTCTTTATGCCGCGGGCGTTATAAGTTTCGAAGACGGCCTTAAACTTGTGGCCAAACGCGGACAGGCTATGCAGGCCGCCGCTGACGCATCGAAAGGCTCGATGGTGAGCATAATCGGGCTCGAACAACCTGCTGTTGAAAAGCTTTGCGTCGAGGCTGCCGGCGGTCGGCTTTTAAGCTGTGCGAATTTCAACTGCCCCGGCCAGATAGTTATTACAGGCGATATAGAGGCTTGTAAAAGGGCTTTAACATTGGCCGAAAAATACGGGGCTATGAAAGCGATTGAGCTTAAAGTGGCAGGAGCATTCCATTCAGAAATGATGGCTCCGGCCGCTGAAGAGTTGAAAAAAGCCATCGGCCAGTCCCAAATTTCAGCTCCCGGAAATATAGAAATTATAGCAAATGTGGATGTAGAATATTATAAAATAAAAGAGCAAATTTCACAGGGGCTTGTTAAACAATTGACCGGAACGGTATTGTGGCAAAAGTGTATGGAAAGGCTTTTGGCCGACGGCGTGACGAAATTTTATGAAATCGGGCCGAATAAAGTTCTGACCGGCCTTATGAGAAGGATTAACCGGAAAACCAATATTGTAAATATAAATAGTATTGCCGGTATGAATGAATTGATTGGAGAAAATTGATGGCTGAAGTACAAGCAAAAAGACTTGCGGTTGTAACAGGGGCGGCAAGGGGTATTGGCAGGGCGATTGTGCTTGAGCTTTTGAAGCAGGGCAGGCTCGTTGCCGGACTTGATTTGAACGCAGAGCAATTGAAAGAACTCGAAAAGGTCGTTGCCGAGGCGGGCTACAGTGTTATCACAAAATGTGTCGATATTACGAAAACTGACCAATTGACAGAAATTCTCGAACAGCTTGCCAAAGAGCACAATGGAATCGGTATTCTCGTAAACAACGCCGGAATTACACGAGACAGACTTATGATGCAGATGGACGAGGCGGACTACGATATCCTGATGTCGGTAAATCTGCGGGCGGCCTTTATGGCGACAAAAACCGTTCTGCGCTCTATGATTCGCAATAAGTTCGGCAGGATTATCAATATGAGTTCCATCGCCGGAGTTATGGGCCAGGCAGGCAGTACAAATTATGCCGCCAGCAAAGCGGGGCTTATCGGTATGACGAAATCGATTGTAAGAGAGGTCGCCAAAAAGGGTATTACCGCCAACTGTATCGCGCCGGGATTTATCGTTACCGAAATGACGAGTGTTCTGCCCGAGCCGGTTAAGGAAGCGGCCCTGGCCATTATCCCGGCCAAGAAACTGGGCAAGCCCGAAGACGTGGCAAAAGCGGTCGCTTTCCTCGCAAGTGATGATGCAGGCTATATTAACGGCCAAGTCCTGCATGTTGACGGCGGAATGGCGATGTAACTTAATATAAAATAATCAGTACTGTCCCGTTATAAGTCGAATAGATATAATTGGTTATGTATATCACTCTTTGAAAAGTTGTGAAAATCCGCAGGAAACAGGCTTTTTACGG
>PGYD01000071.1 GCA_002839495.1 Planctomycetes bacterium HGW-Planctomycetes-1 | reverse complement strand
TCAGGATAAACTCCGCGAAGCAGTCTCATTTCTGAAGCAATAATTGAGATTGCTTCGTCGCTTTGCTCCTCGCAATGACATTTTTAGAGGTTGCCTTAAATGTTCAAAACAGTTTGAAGCATTAGAAAATTAGGATTTCGGATTTCCCATATATGTGGGTTCCTCCACCCTTACTGAAAACCTGCGCGTTTTGTCTAATTTTTGAGCAAGAAAAAAATATCCACAATTCTTAAGTGCTGTTGAAATAAAGATATAAATTTTTTTATTTTTTTAAAGCGAGCAGGTTTTCGCCTGCACAAATTGCAGAAAAAACCGGCTCACCACGAAAAACACGAAGGACGTAAAGGCCGCGAAGAGATAAAATTATAGATGAAAAAACACGACAAAAATAAGGGTGGAAAATCGTTTGTTTTCGCTAAAAAACAGGGGTATAATTTGGCAGGATTTAAAAATCAGAAGTTTTGTTAAATAGAGGAAATATTATGAATGACAACCTGCCGGTAAAAGGCCAAAAGTCCTTTGAGGAATTAAAGAAAACCAATAAACACAACGCCGAGTACTGGAGTGCAAGAGATTTACAGCCTTTGCTCGGTTATGTGAAGTGGCGGCGGTTTGAAGATGCTATAAAAAGGGCGATTATTTCCTGTCAGCAGTCGGGCAATAAGCCTGATTATCACTTTGCCGGCGCCGGCAAAATGATAATATTGGGCAAAGGCGGCGAAAGAGAGGTTACGGATTATCAACTTTCTCGATTTGCCTGCTATTTAATCGCACAAAACGGCGACCCTCGAAAAGAGGAAATTGCCAACGCCCAGAAATATTTTGCCATTCAGACGCGAAGGCAGGAGATTTCGGATATTTTAGCGGCCGATATGGAACGGCTCGAACTGAGAAAACAGACGTCGGAAGAATTCCGGGCATTATCCGGAGCCGCACGCAATGCCGGAGTGCAAAGTAAGATGTTCGGCATTTTTCACGATGCCGGCTACAAAGGTCTTTACGGCGACAGGGGCGTTGAAGATGTCAAGAAACTCAAAAAAATTGATAAACGTGAAAACCTGATGGACAGAATGAATACTACGGAACTGGCGGCCAATCAGTTTAGAATGACGCAGGCACGCGAAAAACTGCAAAAAGAAAGAATTAAAAATCAGGAGCAGGCAATCCGGACGCATAAAAAAGTAGGTCAGGAAGTGCGTGATGCGATTAAGCGAATCGGCGGCACTTTGCCGGAAAATATTCCGCCCGCCGAACATATAAAACAGGTAAAAAAACGCATCCAAAGCGTCAGGCCCCGTTTGCAATTAGATGAACAAAACGCCAAAGGTTTAATCGGCGGCAGCGGCACAAAAAAAGAGGAGAATAACAACGAATAAAAATTTAAAATAACTAAAAAAATATGCCAATGTTAAAAAAAATTGTGCCGATTGCGTTATTAGCCCTCTATATCATCGTATTTGCCGTTTGCGCGGTCTCGCCCTACGACAGGACTGTATGGATTGTCGAGAATATCCCCATCGTTCTTATAGTCGTTATCAACCTTGTCATTTATAAATATTTCCAGTTCAGTCCGCTAAGTTTCATTCTTATGTCGTTTCTGATTATTCTGCATACCATCGGCGGGCATTACACGTTCGAACGGGTGCCGTTCGGTTTTGTTACGAACCTTTTCGAATTTACGAGAAATCATTACGACAGGATTTCGCATTTTTCCGTCGGGTTTTACGCCTATCCGTTCGCTGAAATTCTGCTGGTTAAAAAACTTGTCCGCTCGAAATGGATATTGGCGATGTTTCCGATATTCGCGATATTCACTGTAGCGGCGGGCTACGAAATATTCGAATGGCTATATGCAATTAATGCCGAGGCCTCGGCGGGGGCGGCTGTGCTCGGCTCGCAGGGCGATGTCTGGGACGCTCAAAAAGATATGCTCGCAGATGTATTGGGGGCGTTGTTTGCGATGGCGCTTTTCTGGGCGGTAAATCGCAGGCAAATCAGGCAAATCGGCCAGTCTTAGAAAATCAGGCAGTAGGCACCCGCCTTCGCCAACCCTCCTTCGCTAAAGCTACGGAGGGCGTGGGCTTCGGACGGGCAGGACGTCCGATAAATCTTATTTTTGGGCAAGGGGTGTAATTTTAGATTAAACGCGTCTCTGTATTTGTCGAAGTGAGGTTTGGATAGATTTTTTTCAGAGGCGCGAAAAATGACAATCAATAAAATCGCACGAACCGTATTCGACAGTTTTCAAAACAGCGATATTGTCTTGACGATTCTCGACCGAGGCGGCAGTTATGTATCCAATAAGGTAGAGGTTTTCGAGCGGGTTTTTTCCCGACAGGAACTGCTCGCTAATCTTTGCGGGCGAATCGATGACGGCTGCGAGCCTTTGCTCGCGCAAATCGGCGATTACGCGGTTGCTGCGACGGGCTTTTCAGCTAACGGCAGTTTCGGCGGTTATGCGGTAATGCTTCTGCCGGGCTGCAACCTTGAAAAAGCGGTCGGCTGCAGCGATTTTATCGAGATTATATTGAGTCAGATTACGCTCCTTGCCGAGCGGGCAGTGCAGGATTCGCAGGTGCCCGGCCTGGACTATCAGGCCCAATTACAGACAGAATCGGTTTTGAACTAATACACGGTATTTAAGCCGTTCCGTTTTTTACACGCAACAGCAGCAGTCAACTCGTCACAAAGTGCCGCGGCAGGAAAGATTTATTGCATTGAGCCTCATTATTGCTATAATTCTGCAAATAACGAACTTTTCAGGGTTTATTTATCCGCCTCGGGCGGATTGAGGTCAAGACGTGCAATTTCAGGTATTTAAAGACGGCAAAATACTCAAGGATTTTACACTGACCGGCGCTGTTTTATTCGGTGCTGATAAGGTGCCTTTCCGCAGTTCCAAATACATCAATTTCAAGGACGGCGTTATCGACTGCAAAACAAGGGCTTATGAGCCTGCGGGTTTGAGTCTGCTTTGGCCGGTCGATGGCTTTGGCGAGGTACTGCTGAGCACGACACGGCTGCCGGAAAGGGACGAGCCTTATATCCTCAATTTGGAGCTTGCACGCGGAAAGCTGATGGAGATTACGACCAAGAGGGAGGACTGGGCGATTTTCGAGCAGACGAATCATTTGGATTATGAGGCCAAGGAGGTTCAGAGTCTGTTTATCGAGGCGCTCGAGAATATCGGCGACCCCGTCAGGGCTTCTATGGTAGCGGATAAGTGTCTTGGTAAGGCGCTTCTATATGCGGAGCAGCTTACGGTTCGGCACGCGGAGATGTTTTTCTCTGCGAGGATGAAGAATCGCGGTTTCGCCAGGTCGAGTTTGGGGTGTCGGATTGACCCTGCCCGGCTGGACGATAAAAAGTATCTGAAGGGTATGATGGAGCTTTTTGCGCATATCGGCTTGCCGATAAACTGGGCGAAAATCGAACGGGAAAAAGAGATATATGATTTTGCCGAGCTTGACCGCTGTATGGATATTCTGGGTAGAAAAAGATTGCTAATCAGCGCGGGGCCGCTGCTCGAATTTCGGCCTGAATGTCTGCCGAGCTGGCTCGTGAACGGCAAGTATGATTTTGAGACGATTCGCGAGGCAAGCTATGAATTTATTTCGAAAGTTGTAACAAGATACGCCAAATATGTTCACATCTGGAAGGTTATTAGCGGAATGAACGCGAATAACCATTTCAAATTCAGTTTTGAAAGGATTTTAGAGATTACGAGAACGGTGTGCCTTGCGGCCAGAGAGGCCGACAGCCGAAGCCTTAAAATGATAGAAGTCGTCTTCCCCTGGTCAGAGTATTACGCTTCTAATACGGAGACGATACCGCCGCTGGTATATGTCGAAATGGTAACGCAGGGCGGAATAAACTACGACGCTTTGGGTGTGCAGATTTTGTTCGGCAAAGACGAGCCGGGAATGCATATTCGCGATATGATGCAGATTTCAGCGATGCTGGACAAATTTATCGCAGTGCCGAAACCACTGCATATAACGAGCCTTGCCGTGCCGGATGGGAGCGGCTCAGAACAGGATGCGCCGCAGCCGGGCGGAACGTGGCATAAAAACTGGGACCAGACAATACAGTCGAAATGGATAGAGACTTTCTGCAAAGTGGCGTTCAGCAAACCATACGTTAATACCGTAAGCTGCGAGTCCCTTGCGGATAACAGCGATATGATTATTGCCGGTGCGGGACTTTTAACGAACGAGCTTAAACCGAAAAAATCATTTATGACCCTTGCAAAACTGCAAAAACAAATTCTGCAAAAGTAATAATAAACTATTTAATAGTTCTATGGATTATTCAAATAAGGCAAATCAGCAGGAAATCGGACATCTGAAAAGCGTTTTTTTGACCGGTTTTGTTTTTTGTCTCTGTTTTACAGCGGCGATTCTGCTAAGCGGGGATAAAAACAGCTTCGCACAAATCGACAATAAGCTAAATCCTAATGTCGCTTCGGTCGGTGAACTTGCGGAACTGCCGAGTGTAGGCTCGGCAAGAGCAAAAGCGATAGCGGAATACCGTCAGGAAAAAGAAAAAGCGTTCAAAAGCGAAAAAGACCTCCAAAAAGTCAGAGGCATTGGGGAAAAGACGGCGGAAAAATTAAAAGAATGGTTCGTTTTTGACAGGCAGGATTAAATGGCAGAGTGGGAAATACATAAACCTTTGGGAGTATGCGCCGGGGCCGGCAGGTCAATCGAGCCGGGCGAGGAATATATCGCAACACTCGTCGAGACGGACGGCAGGCTCGAACGGAAAGATTATTGCAGCGAATACTGGACGGCAAATTCGCCGGCGGTTTACTGCTATTGGAAAAGCATTATGCCCAAACCCGACGCAAAAAAGAAAATATTTATAGACAACGATATGCTGCTGGCGTTTTTCGAGAGACTTGCAGCGGAAACGGCAGAGGAAAAAGTGAATTTCCGCTTCGTGCTGACGCTTATCCTGATGCGCAAACGCATTCTTAAATACGATTCGTCCAAAACCGAAAACGGTACGGAAATGTGGACGGTAAAAATAACCGGACGAGACGAAACGGCAGAAGTGGTAAATCCGCACCTGACGGAAGATAAAATAGAACAGTTGTCAGAGCAATTAGGACAGATATTACAAGTTGAGTTTAATGGATGACAGAAGAGAAGCAAAGAAGTAAAGAGATAAGGATGCAAACAGAGAATTTAAAATTTAAAATTGAAAATTTAAAATTTGCGGGATCGCCTTCCGTCTTCGCCAAGGCTTCGTCGGACAGGTCGGCGAGATTTTCTAAATGGATTTCGATATTCGGATTTCTTATTTTATTTTTTTGCGGATGTGAGGGGCAAAAACGGAGTTGTCCGCCGATGAGGACAAAAGAAGAAATCTCACAAGTCTTAAAGGGATATTTGACAGGGCCGCAGCCTTTGAGGGCGAGCGGGAACTGTAAAATAAGCTATACAAACGATAAAGGCGAGACATTCGCGCAGGGATTTGTGGTCAGGATATGGTATCTGAACAATCAAAAATACTGCCTTTACGGCGATGTGATGTTCGATGCCAAGGGGATGAGTTTTGCTGTAAATAACGGCGAATTCTGGGTTTACGCAAAGCAGTTCGATGTGTATACGGCAGGGGAAATTGACGAGGCTGGCGATGATTATCTTTACGGGCCGGCGGTATTTCTTGATTTTTTACAGCCTTTCAGCGCAGGATGCAGGAAGGTGTATATGGCCGAGGCTGAGGGGGGATTCGATATACTGATGTGCAGAGACGATGAAATCTGCGGGATGAAAAAGATTTTTATGGACCGCTGCAATAGAAAAGTGAGAAAAATCGAATACCTGAACTGTCCGGGCAATCTCGTCCTCGAAGTCGAGGCTGATGAATATAAAAATGTGAAAGGCGTAAAAGGTTTGCTGTTTCCGCACAGATTGTCTTACAAATATTTTAAGGGCGGACAATGCACCGACCAGAGAGAGATAAAACTCAATTCTGTGCAATTGTGGAACGCCGAGGCGAAACAGGTCGAGGCACTGTTTACGCCGCCGGATGTTAATAATTTAAAAAATAAGGCGGAATAAATGGCAAAGAAAAATCTTAGAGAGAAAATATCGAGCGGTCTTTTGATTTTAGACGGTGCGATGGGTACACAGCTTATGGCTCGCGGAATCGAGGCAGGAATATGCAACGAGATGCTGAATATAGAGTCGCCTGAGATTATACTCGATATTCACCGCAGTTATTTCGAGGCAGGCAGCGACGCTGTCTATACGAATACGTTCGGTGCAAATGAGATTTCACTGGGCAGGCACAATTTTGCCGAAAAGGCCGAGCAAATAAACGCCGCGGCAGTTAAAATCGCAAGAAAAGCTGCCGGCAATGACAGATATGTCATAGGGGATATAGGGCCGAGCGGTGAATTCTTGAAACCTTTGGGAATGCTCGAGCCGGAAAAGCTCAAAAGCATATATGCCAGACAGGCCAAGTCGCTTTATGAAGCGGGAGTGAACGGGTTTATAGTCGAAACGTTTATGGCAGTTGACGAGGCGAAGGTCGCGGCGGAAGCTGTGAAGTCGGTTTGCAGTTTGCCGGTGTTTGCGACACTGGCGTTCGATGCGGCAGGGGCCGATTTTAAGACGATGATGGGCGTGAGCGTTGAGAAAGTTATTGATGAATTTTCTGCGCTGGGGGTCGATGCGCTCGGGTTTAACTGCGGAACGCTGAAGATGGAACAATACTTGCAGTTGGCCGAGAAGTTCGCCAAATTACTTAATAAACAAACCCCCAACATAAAGTTGGGGGCTTCCGGAATAGGTAAACATATCGCACTGATTGCCAAGCCGAATGGCGGAAAGCCTGAGCTTGTTGACGGACAAGCAATATATAAACTTTCCGATAAGGATTTCGGCGACTGGATGGCGAAGATTCATAATGCTGGGGCGGTATTAGTCGGCGGCTGCTGCGGAACTACGCCTGCTCACATAAAAGCGATGGCAGAAAAGCTTGAAAGTTAAGGCTAATAATTATCTGAGTAGATTGACAATTGCGGAGACGGTTTTTTGTGTTGCGCCTTGTCCTCCTTCGTTGAAACTACGGAGGACTTCGGTAATAGTCATGCGAAGCAATGACGAGTTTCATTTGAGTAAGTTAAGAATCGCTGCAATTGACGTTTGAGTAGCGCCTTGATTTTGTTTGATGACGTTTTGGCCGGCGGCGGCGGTTTGTTTGGCGAACTGCGGATTGTCGAGGCATTTCTGAATTGCATCGTAAAGTTTATTCTCGTTCTTTACTTCGATAGCGCCCTGTGCCTGTAAAAGCGCCCTGACAGTTTGGTTGAAATTGAAAGTATGCGGGCCGAAGATAGTGCATTTACCCATCGCGGTTGATTCCATCATATCCGAGCCGCCCATCGGGACAAGAGAGCGGCCGACAAAGACGACCGAAGCGAGAGAATAAAATTTTCTCAAATCGCCCATAGTATCACCGAGAATGACGGTGTTATTTTTTGTTTCGATATTTTGCTGACCGGATTTTATAAGACTGTATCTGGTAAGAGCGAAACCCGATTTTGTGATGAGGTCTGCGACTTCATCGAACCGCTCCGGTTTTCGGGGCACAATTGCAAGGCGAAGGCTGTCATATTTTTCCCGCTGTTTCAGTTTCTTAAATACGTCGAGAATGATTTTTTCCTCTTTTGGACCTGTGCCGCCTGCGACCCAGAGCGGAGCTGCGCCGATGGCAAGCCGAGCGGCGAGTTTGTCGGCCCCTTCGACCCTGTCGATTATCTGTGCGGTGTCGTATTTGAGAGAGCCGGTAACGATTGTTGAGTTTTTTCTGCCGCCGAGAGCAATGAAACGAGAGGCGTATTCGGCGTCCTGAGCAAGGAATAGAGCGACTTTTCTGAAAGTCGGTTTTACGAACGATTTTATAAGATTATATTTGGGAAAACTTCTGTCGCTGATTCTGCCGTTGACGACTGCGACGGGAATTCCGAGGCGGTGCGCTCTTGATGTGAAGTTCGGCCAGACTTCGAGCTCCATAAGCAGGCATATATCCGGCTTTAATCTTTTGAACGCTCGGTGAACGGCAAAAGAAAAATCGAACGGGAAGTAAAAAATCTTTAATTCGCTGCCGTAGAGTTTTTGGGCTTGCTGGATGCCGGTGTCGGTTGTGGCGCTGATGATTATTTCGTATTGCGGCAGTTGGTTTTTAAGCTCGGATACGATGGTTTTTGTGGCGTTGACTTCGCCGACGCTGACGGCGTGAATCCAGACGCATTTTTTGTCGGGAAAATTTCGGCGGACTTTGCCGAGTCTTTCGCTCCAGCCGTTCCTGTAACGATTATGGGTTATAGCCCGGTACAGAATTTTCGGGCTGATTGCGATAAGAGCAAGAAGATAAATAAGGTCGTTCAGACACTTCATTTTTTTATTAATCGCCTTTAAAATATGAACACGCCCGGCAGGATTCCGGCCTTCGGCCTAGAACCTAAATTTGCAGGGCAAATTTCCATAGGGGCTCCGCCCCTCT
>PGYD01000009.1 GCA_002839495.1 Planctomycetes bacterium HGW-Planctomycetes-1 | reverse complement strand
GTGCTGACCTACGACCTGATGATCCTTTATTTACTTTTCAAAAAGAGCTTTTTTACATATTATTATTAATGTTTTCTACAGAGCATTTTAATTTTTGATTTTAGTTATGCGAGCGTGGCGGAACTGGCAGACGCGCAAGGTTTAGGTCCTTGTGTCCTAACGGGCTTGTGGGTTCGACTCCCTCCGCTCGCATTTCTTTATACTACAAATAGTTACGCGATATTTTGCCTCATAAAAACGAGAGTAAATTTTATGAACAAATTCTCTGACAGCGGACAAAACGATTGTGCTGCCGGTGAACTAACCGGACGGTTTATCAGTAAACAGGATTTTATATACATAATAATTCTGACAATAGTTGCTCTTGTAATCGGTGTGTATTTAATTGCTACAACTGTTTTAATCTCAAAAGACGGCATTTTTTATATTAAGCAAACCCAGAATCTCTCAAATGACCTTATCAATACGATAAGAGAACATCCTCCCGGTTATCCGTTTCTCATTTTTCTTACTCATAGATTTGCATCCCTATTCGGCTGCGGCACATCGATACAATGTTGGTGTTATTGTGCGCAAAGCACGAGTTTGTTATGCAGATTGTTAGCTATAATACCTTTATATTTCATAGGCAAGCTTCTAATAGGCGACAAAAACAGTTTCTGGGCAATACTGATTCTTATCATTTTGCCGTATCCGGCTGCGTCCGGCAGTGATGTGTTAAGAGAATGGCCTCATATCCTGTTTTTAGCTGCAAGCCTGCTTTTTCTGATACTGGGCAGTAAATCCGGAAAATGGTGGGTGTTTGCAATTACTGGTTTTACCGCAGGGCTTGGACATCTAATACGTCCGGAATGCGCACAAACAGTAATATATGGAAGCGTATGGCTTTTAATTAACCTTTTCTCACCAAGGCCAAATATAAACAGATTAAAAAGCATCTATTTAATAGCGGCGATTATAATCGGTTTTATGATTCCGACGATACCTTATTTCAAGATAAAAGGGGAAATCTTGCCCCCTAAATTAAAAAAGCTTATCAGCAACACTATACCCGGTCAGTTAAACAATATTGAGCAGACTGGCCGGGAAACCTGTACAGCTTCGGCAGTACCAATTGACACGGCAAAAGCGAGTGTTAAATTTATCCAGATGACAAGTGATAATATGATGCATTTTTTTATTCTGCCGCTGGTGATTGGTTTTTATACACAATACCGCAGGACTCAGCAATGGTTATTCACTGGGTGGTTTTTCATACTAATCTTGTTAGCAGTTTATTTTGTAATGGCAGTGTTGCTGTATATCAATTACGGCTATATAAGCAGAAGACACGATATGCCATTTATTGTGTTTGCTATTTTTTATGTTCCTCTCGGTCTGCAGATACTTGCAAGCTGGCTAAATAAAAAAACTTCCAAAATCAACGCTGTTACTGGAAAAAATGTGCAGAAATGGTTTATTATACTTACAGTGACAGGATTAAGTCTCTGTGCTGCGAAGTTTATCAGAATAGTACCTTTAAGATGGGACAAACAAGGCTATAGGGACACTGCAGAATGGCTAACCAAGAACACCGATCCTGCGGATATCATAGCTGTACCTGACCGTCGAATAACTTTTTACGCTCAGCGACAAGATATAGAGTATGATGAGAAAATCCCCGTACAGGAAAATGGGTTGAGGGGTGCTGGATACATCGTCTTTAAAAACAAAAATGGGAAACTGGAATTGAATAAAGAGACAAAAGAAGTATATTCAACATTAATGAATAAACGTGAGAAAAATTTAAAAATCTCAACTTACAAAGTAAGTCATTAGCGAAGATTAGGACATTAAGAGCACTATCTCCCTTTTTTCAGCAGCATAACCGGAATAGTCTTTGCGAGAATATAGAGGTTTAAAAACAGAGAACGTCTCTGGATGTATAAATAATCGTATTTTATCTTGTGTTGGGGATGTAAGTCGTAGGCATTTCTTACCTGTGCAAGCCCTGTAAGCCCCGGCTTAACAGCTAACCTTATTCCCATAAGAACGTTATGGCGTTTGACAAAATATGGCCTCTCCGGTCTTGGCCCAACCAGACTCATCTGACCAAGCAGGACATTTATCAATTGCGGTATTTCGTCGAGTCTTGTATCTCTCAGGAATCGGCCGACTTTCGTAACTCGCGGGTCGTTCTCTGTCGCCAGAACAGGTCCGAGTTCCTTCTCGGCATCATTTGCCATCGTTCTGAATTTATAGAGCGTGAAAATTTTGCCATCTTTGCCGATACGCTGCTGTTTGTAAAAAATTGAACCAGTGGAAGTGAGCTTAATCAATATGGCAGCAAGAATAGTTGCCGGCAAAGAAACAATCGCAATGATTATGCTGCCGAAGATGTCGAGGCTTCTCATTGCAACTTCTTCAACCTCTCTTTTTCGGCTGATAAAAGTAGCTAATGAATGGGTTAAATTATTGCCGTTAATCCTTTCAGGCAGCAGTTTCACATAACAGGCAGGACTAAAGACCACTTCTATCTTCATTTTTTGTGCAAAATGGGTTATAAATCCCAAGTCTCTCTCGTTTGGGATTTTCCCATAGATGACAATTTCATCAGCATCCGTATAGTTAGCGAGGTTTTCAATCTTATCGATACCGAATTTTTCCATATCGGCATGAGTTATCATAACTTCTTCTATATCACCTTCGCCTATAACGAGGATTTTTTTTCTTATTCTCCTGCGGGCCTTTAAAATTGACTGGTTTAGCTTGAATATCAGAAGAAGATTAATAAAAAAGGAGATAATAAATATAGTCGTGGGGAAAGCTCCCCATTTGACTCTGAATACATAAACGAAGGAAATGCTCAATAATGTCCCAAAAAATAAACCGAGGAAAACTCTTCTGAATAAATCCCATGAAGATCTGAATCTGTGTTTATAAACACCAAAAAAAGCTAATGCTGACACATTTATAAGTGTCAAAAACACAAAACTGCTTTTGTATGGTGGCAAGACCACCGATGGAATATTTATACCATATCTCGCAAAAAACGAAATAATAAAACCGGCATTTACCAGAATTGCATTTATTAAGATTAAGATTATTCGTATAAGCATATTAAAAGTTATCTTTTAGAGCCTACCTTAGCGAAAAATATAAAATCTCCGAGTGCTGTTAATGCTTTCAGGGCAATACCGATATAAATAATAATATTTATAATCGGGTTATAATTAATGGCGAAATGCTTTTTATGAAACAAATACATAGACCTATAAAACTCCAAAAATGCTTTTCTGCTGTTATATTTACTACATTCGCCCTTGTAATGAATAATTTTCGCGTTTGAATAATACATAATGTTCCAGCCGGCTCCTTTCGTTCTAATGCAGTAATCTAATTCTTCACCGTACATAAAAAATCTTTCATCAAGCAACCCAATGCTGTCTATAACATTTCTCCGCATCATCAAAAAAGCACCAGAAACAGCGTCTACCCGCTGATTTTTATCCTCGTCTAAATATGTCAAATTATACTCTGCCATAATTTTACTCTTCGGAAATAATTTGCTTAACCCCGCAAGACGAAAGAAAGCAACACCCGGAGTTGGAATACTTCTGCGACAAGCAAGCTGCAGAGTCATATCTTCATTTAGAACTCTGCAACCACAAATCCCGATAGTCGGGTCGGCATCCATAAATTTCACCGTTTTTTCAATCGCACTTTCTAAAATCAAGGTGTCTGGATTTAAAAGAAGAATATAGTCACCAGTACATTTTATTATAGCTTGATTACAGGCCTTCGCAAAACCGAGATTCTCTTTGTTTTCAATTAAATTGACCTGCAAAAAATCACGGTGTACCATCGGCACACTCATATCCGATGAATTATTGTCAACGACCCAAACATCAAAAGATATGTTCTTCGTTTCTGCATAAATCGATGCGAGACATTTTTTTAGAAACTTTTCTGCATTGAAATTTACAACAATTATAGAAAGTTTACGAGTTATCATATTACCGCCAGCTCATATACTTGTTGAAATCTGACCAAAGCATCTTGGGTTGGACAACATAAAAAGCGACCCTGTTTTGAGCTCTTCGCCAAATTCTTTGTAGATTTTTATTATGCATATGAAATTTATTTTTTATAATCTTCACTAAAGCGGCGAACTCCTCTTGAGCAATGGTGTCCACCTGTTTTTTCGTATCCAGTTTATAGTAGTCATTCGGCAGGGTTACATAAAAATCCTGCAAAGTCATTTCCAGTTTAACCAGGTCTCTTTCGACCCCCTCGGAGAAGATTTCCGTACCCGGAAAAGGTTCATATACCGAAATAGAGGCAAAGTCTGGTTTAATTTCATACATAAGGTTTAGTGTTTGATAAATTTCATCGACTGTCTCACCGGGAATTCCCATCATAAAATATCCTGTCCAAAAAATTCCTGATTCTTTAAACAATTCAGCAGCCATTTTAATCTGTTTAAGTGTTATACCCTTGTTCATCTTTTTCAAAATGCGCTCACTTCCAGACTCAATCCCGACTTTAATACTACTGCAGCCTGCTTTTTCCATTTTTTGCAAAATATTCTTATCTATCAGATCCACTCGGGTATTACATTCCCAGCAAATTTTCAGTTTTTCAGCAATAAGTCTGTCGCAAAATTGCTCGACCCTTTTTTTATTTACCGTGAAAGAATCGTCCTTAAAACAGAACAATACTGATCCATATTTTTCTTTCACAAACTTTATCTCATCTATTACATTGTCAATAGGTCTATAATTTACTCTACGCGTATGCGTGGCACAATACGAGCAGGCGTATGGACACCCCCTGCTGGACATAATAAGTCCCATATCTTCCGCAGTATATCTGCTCTCATTAACCAGGAGCGACCTATCTGGAAATGAAAGCAATTCCAAATCATTGATTGTTTGACCTGAGGGATTATGTATTATTGAATTTTCTCCTCGAAATGATAATCCTTTTATTGATGAAAAATCACTCCGGCCCGACGAAATCTGCCTCACGAGTTCAAGCATAGGCACTTCCCCGTCGCCCCGTACAACATAGTCAACATCAGGACATATTTTAAGTATCTCATCGGCTTTAACGGCAGCGTGAGGCCCACCCATAACCACAGAGCTACCCGGAGCAAGCTCTTTGCTAAGTTTGGCCACATGAAAAGCAGAAGCTGCATATGTAGTCCAGATAGATATGCCTATTATATCGGGACAAAGACGTGTGATAGTTTCTGCGATTTCTTTCCAAACAGGATGATTTTCATCCTTAAAAGAAGAAAGATATGCCGGATAAAACTGCGGGAGAAGTGAGTAATCCATATACTTGGGATTTTCATTATAATCGGTATCGTAAAGCACAACTTCACATCCGGCTTCTTTAAGAAAAGTGCCGATAGTAACTATGCCCAGAGGAAAATACCGATTGTAGAAACCAAGGATTCTATAAAAAGGAGGATCTATCAGGAGAATTTTCATTTGAACCTAATAATACTTATACATTCTTCGTGGTAATAACATATCTGATTAGCCCGTTTTAATAATCTATATCATTTTTCGATGCTATTAAAACTACTTCTGAAATTCCTTCAACTCGTCCTAGTGACTTTGCCAAATGATTAACAGTTTCATTGTCCTTGAGCGTTATGTTATACGTAAGTTTCAACGTTTTACCATCACCCGAGGGTTCGATATGCAAAAGATTAGACCGCTTACTGAATTTTTGTATTTCCTCAATATAAGCATGGCTGTCATAATCCTGATCAAATCTAAAACGCACTAAAAAGTCGCTTTTATACAGAGCACCATAATTCAATTTGTACAAAACAACTGCGACAATCGACACAAATACTGTCGCGCTTACCGCAAGGAAATGATTGGATGTTCCTGCCGAAATGCCAACCGTAAGAGAAGCAAAGACATAAGCCATATCTTTCGCATCTTTAACGGCCGTCCTGAATCTAATTATTGAAAGAGCACCTACTAAAGCAAATGCCCTCGCCAAGCTTGAGCCTATCACCATCATAACAATTGAAACAATAACGGAGAGAAGTATAATGGTCTGGTTAAAAGCCTGGGAATACGATAAGCCAGTATGTGTAAAACGGTATACTACGGAGATGACAATACCCAAAATCAGAGCAAGCACCATATTAATTATAATCTCCGGATAACTATAAACTAAAAAGCTGCCAGCTGCTTCAACTATTTTACTATCCAATTTTAGTCTCCTTAAATTTATTATGAATTAAATAGCCAATTTACATTCCGTTTTTTATCAACTCGCATGCCTCAACACCTTTACACATCTTGGAAACTGATACTCTCTGCAGCTCATAATTCTTTATAATGCTGTGAAACCATGCCGGTAATTTGTGGTGGAATTTGACTTCCATAACAACATAACCCGGAATAACCGCTTTTGGCGAACCGTTTATGGGAAACAGGCTTGTAGAAGGCGTTGCTTCTATTCTATCATCAAATGTTAATCTAAATTCCGAATCGTATTTACTTATATATGGCCTGCGAAAATAATCAACCAAAACTACTGGTCTAATCCGTTTACGATAAAGTTCGTAATAAAACTGGTTGGTAACAGCCGTTTCAGGAGATGTTTCCAGCATTTTTAAGGCAAGTTGTGAAGCATCCGTATTCACATCAGAACTGCTCAACTTATACGGGGTACGGTGCTTAAATACAAGCTGGTCGAATCGTCCTTTTATTTCCACAAAACCCTGAGCAGATTCATAATAATTTTTTGCATAAGTTCTAAGTCTAAACTTATATCTTTTATGAAGACCGTCTATTTTATCATGATAACAGGAAAAATAAGGATCGTCAAAATATAAACTGCGCACAAAATAACAGCGTTTCAATTCATTATTTACAAACGGGTCCAGTTCCATAAAATACTGCAGTTCTTTTTCCACACTCTTTCGGGATTGCTCCCGCAGAATATACTTAAATTCGAATCTTGCAAAATGTAAATTAATTAAAGGCTGCAAGGCCAGCGGCTCCTCTTCTGGCGGCATCTGCTTCTCGCCAATAGGGATCGAACTTTTTCATAACGTCTATTTCCCGGGGAAAACGCCACATCTGCGGTGACTCGGCTTTTCTCTCATCTTTTGAATCAACAGTGGAATCTAAAATAATATTTGCATTTGCAGAAGTTAAATCACTGGTCATATAGGTATCATAAATCCAAATGCCTGATTTTTTATCCGCAGTTATCTTCTGTTTGTTATCGACAAGACAGCCTTTATATAGAAAGATGTCCCCGCCTCTGCCATAACGCCAGTTTTTCATATATGCATCCAATGCCTGTAAGTTATCTCTCATATCAACGTTACACAGCACCGCAATTGAATCATCTTTAGACTGAAGGCCAATATTATTATTAACAAACTGGGTATTTATTGCCAACACCTTACTTTTCTCGCCGACAGATATGCCTTTATCGCCGCTATTTTGAAGTAAGGTATTGATTACCACTACTTCTGATGTCATTGCATCTATAGCATCATTACCACTATCCACAAATAGACAATTTTCTATGACACTCTTACCAATATCCGAATCAAATGCATCAAATGCCGCTCGCAGAAATTTACAATTTGAAAAATAAACTTCTGAATAGACTGAATGTACCATATCATCAAAAATTTTATTGTCTCTAAACAAACAGTGTTTGACTTCAATTCCTGAAACACTACGCAAAGAAAACATCGCGGAATATCCCAACAAGTCTCCTTCCACCCCGCTCCCGCCTGCAAACTCACAATAGCTTAACTTTGAATCGTTTGCTCCGCTTCCAAACAGCACTACCGAACCCCATGGTTCCTGATGTTGCTCAAAAGGTATAAAACATATAGGTTTTTTCAACGTCCCTTCTGCTAAAAAACGACCGTAAATAATAAGGGTTGCTCCTGCTTTAAGCTTTATCGTAGTTCCGGGTTCGATAATAACATCATCATACACTTCTTTAAAACCATCAATTTCCACATCTTCTCGCCATATTTGAGCCTGCTTAACCGGTTTAGAAGAAATAATATTATAAACCCCATTAAATTCACAGAATTTTATTGTATGAGATTTTTGTACTTTTTGATGCCGTACACTCCCTCTATCAGCAAATACATCGAGAAGCCGGTTGTCATCAGATAGTCCTGTCAGCAAAAATTCATAAGATGCCGGTTGTACATCCAGAGTAGTTGACATCAAAAAATGGCTTGGTCTAAATGCTACCGAAAATCGAGGGAGCAGAACGGTTGAAATCTCCAAAAAATTACCATTAACAGAAACTGCACCAGAGATATTTTTCTCTACACTCTGTCCATTTTGAAAATATCGCACCTTTACAGAAACAGGATTGCTTGGAGGCAATAAATAATGCAATAATAAACATTCCACAGGGCATCGGCCCGATAACGAAACCGTCAAAGAGTTATTGCTATCAGAAAAATAGGTTATTGGGCTATTATCAGCAAGATATTCTTCTTTTATATCGGAGAATATTTTTTCAATAGCCCCTCTTAGTTCTTTCATAGCTTTAATAATATCAGACTGACTGAAACGAATACCGGGGTCATCATCAATCGCAGCAGTTACAACCGAAATTGCCATATCAGTCTCCTTTAAAAAATCCTTATCTTTCCCGGAATCAAAGAAATCTTCAATCGCCTTATGACGAGCACGAAGAAAATCATAATTTCTAAACAGAACGCTATGTAATCTGCTGGACATAATATCTAATTGAGTCTCGCATTTCTGTTCTGCTAACCATGCCCAGCTTACAGGGTCCCATACCACCGGAATAAACACACCTCTGGCCGGGTCATAATATAGTCGCCAGTTATGCGTATTATCATAATGAAACGTTTGCGAAAGCGTCTCAAAGACGGCAAATCTGCCCCAAACGTCTAAATCAAGCATTTTAATCAGCTCATCTTGCACCTTGTCCGAAAATTTGGCATTTATTAATTCAGTTAACTTTGCCAAAGGTTTATAAAAATCCGGCGGATATTTATTATCGAAAGCTTGTTTTTCCCAAACACCTGGATGGTCAAAAACTTCGGTAGAAATCCCTGTATAACCATCGCCTGCCAGAAGTTCCCCCGCATATAAGTCGCCTGGAAGAAGATTGTTGCGACGCAATGTAATTTCTTCTAATTGCTCTACTAATATATAAACCCCTTGCAATCTGCCGTTTATCAGGACATTTACCATCTCGGTTTTCGGCACCACTAATCCCATACTCTGGGCTAATCTATATCCCAGATAACTATTAATTTGTGCTTTAAATTTTGGCGCTATTAAATTAAATTTACGCATTCCTTCAAAGAGCGATTCTTTCGTGGTTTTTACTCGTAGGGATTTTTTGTGATAGCCCCAATGGGCTATAAAATCACCACGATATCTAACTTTTACTTTCAGCAATTTATCTCCGTTCCATAGTTTTCCCTTAACTTCTTTAAAACCAGACTGCGGAAGGTGAGAATTCAGTTTCGCTAAATCAGTTTCCGAAACAAAAAGATTTATGTTTCTCAAGCCATTAGTAACAGCTTCGTCGAGCTTTCTCGATGCTGAAAACAAATTTTTTTGCTGCCGCATCATATGGCGAAATTCAGTTATACCGCTTTCCTGCAATCCGAGATTGGATTTGTACCTTATTCTAAAAACATAATAACGTTTAGCTGTAGCAATAGTCCAATATAGAAAAACTACTGTTATAACGGCTGTTACAACCCAGCTCCATTTCCACAAAAATGCGAGATATTTTCTCATTGAGCCAGTCCTTTAAGGCGTACTGATGTTATATAACTTTGGCCTTCGGGCAATTTAAAAGAAAAATAAGGGTCCTGACCGATTACAACAAACCGGTTCCCTTGTTTTTTCAAGTTATGATTTGATACCAATACCGCTTGGCTGGCATCTATTTCGTACAACTCGTTCTCTATTACATACTCTATTTTTTCTAAAGTATATTGAGTATCTACCACATCGGGAAAATCAATACGCAACTCCGATACTTTATCGTTCAATGGCAGATTAACATCAAATATCAACCTATTTAAATTTCTCCTGCCACTTAGAAGGACCGAGTTCTTTCGAACCTCAGAAAAAACATTCTGTTGATAAGACCAATAAATGTCTACTGAAGAATTGGCTAAAATGTCCGGTTTTATATTGGAAAAAATATCTGCAATCTCGGCGTCGCCTCTGTCAGCTATTTCTCTCTTCAGTGACCTTATGGACTCCGAAGTGTACAACTGCAGCAAAACTTTATTGATTTTATGAAATACGTTGGTCTTAAAGATAAAAGAACCTGACGCTTCAATTGTTCTTTCCGGCATCTCCCAGTAAAAGTAAGAATCTTCGCCCTGTATTACCTCAAGAATATGATTATTTTGGAGTATATCGTACATTTTCAAATTAAACTTCCAAAGTTCTAATTCTGTAAAATCTTCTCCGTTTTTAATCGTAAGAGTCGGATATGACATCAAAAATTCTGCAGAAGGCGGGATATCGAGACGCATTTTTCTTATGCCCTGCGGAACGTCGAAAACTAATGATAAAATACTATTATTATCCACCGAAGGAATAACCTTTCGGCTATCCTCCGGCGTAAATACATCAGAGAACGTCCAGTAAATTTCCCATTTTTGCGACATCAATCTTTTTTGAAAGTTTAACAATCGCAGTTGCGCCCAGAGTGCTTCGCCGGAATTGCCGTCTGCTATTTGCATTTGCGAATACGCATTTACAACAACCTTTGCCTCAGGAACTTTTTGGTAAAGATTCGCCAAAAGCTGTTTCCCTGCATTTCTACTATCTGCAATTTGACACATTAACCTCGCTTTATGCACCTGACCATAAAGGTCTTTATCGTCGAAATCTACCCATTTGTCTGCCCATTTCATCGCCCCATCCAGATTGCTTCGCTTTTCAAAAATTCCTGACAGCATTTTCATTCCTTCTCGCTTTATATGGTCCAGACAGTCTAATTTCTGAATAGATTCGAGGTCGCTCATCAGCTTTTCAAGCATTGCAATACCCTTATCTTCATTTACTTTCAGAGTATCAATGGCATTGCTGAATCTTCTGTCAAAATGTTTATAATATCTAATAAAAAAATAATCGCCAAATGTATCAATCCTTGGGCTTTTGGTAGACCAAACATATAATGTAAATAAAGCGATAAGAGACATCAGCAGAAGCAATATCCTGCAAACATTTGCTGAAATTTTAAAAAAGTGATTAAAATTCATAAAAGAAAACCAATCAAATATTATTTGTATCGCGAAACAACGGCCCGAATTATATGCGCAAATTTTACAAGAAAATACGGCATAGAAGCCTTAAATTTTGCCTTTATCACCGCCAATATCCTATTTCCCCTTTCAACTCGCTGCAAACAACTCATCGCTATCTCGTAAAGCACAGGTTCTTTTATAACATCAAATAATCGCTTAAGCGAAAAAATATATTGTTGAAGTTCGTCTTTTTTGAGATACCCATCACGAACAATCATTTTTCCAAGGATAATATTTACAGACAGCTTTACAACGCTGGAAAAATTCTGTTTAAAATCATCTCGCAGTGCAGGCTGTATCAAAACGTTAATAGTCTCACGTAAAAAATTCTTCCCGGCCTGCTTATATATATCCGCATCCTTAGTTTTATACGACCATGACTCTTCATGATTGCGATACAGAACCAGAGGCCTGTTTATATATGCAATTTTATCTAATAATCCCATCCGAATAGCGATAAAATGCTCTGAATGAGCTCCTACGGGGCTATCACAAAGTTTATGCACTCCGCCTGTCTGCTTAAGGTACTGTGAGTCAAAAACACCACAGCACCCCAGGACTTTCAATCGACCTGACAAATACTCCCGAAGAAATTTCCGTCCGGTAAGAACCTTACCTGTTTCTAAAGTTCTTCTATTAATCTTTGGAAAAGAAGTCTCCCAAATATAGCCATAGGTAGTATAAACACATTTAGGTTTGCCAAATTGCATCAGTGACAAATAAACCGATTGGAGAAAATCCGGTGAATATATATCATCATCAAACTGCCATGTAAAATAACGGCCGCGGCTAACCTGCAGCAAAGAGTTCATATTCTCGATTTCGCCAAGATTACGAGTATGATTGACAAATTGAATCCGAGCATCTTCGATGCCAAAATCTCTGCCGGAAAGCGTATGCTTCGTATAATCATTACCCACAATAATTTCAAAATCCGTAAATGTCTGCCCTAAAATCGACAAAAGACATTGTTTTAGCATATCTACCCGATTATAAGTAGGTATGCCGATAGAGAAAAACGGAGCTTTTTTTGTTTCGGATTCCATATCTTTTATGACAAAAGCGGAGGAAAAAACGAAACTTGCTCTTCCTCCACGCCATTAACTTTCCTTACAGTATTAAATTTTGCATCTGCCGCCGGTACAGCCTTTGAGCAAATCAATCGTTTCCCTGATTTTTTCGCTAATGCTTCCCTGAGGTGTAAATCCCATAGATCTGAAACGCTGGTCAGAAACATTGTAAGACAGTTGGTTCATAATTTCTGAATCTACATATTTAATGTCTATCTGCGGAATATATTTTCGAATATCCTCGACTATAGAGTGTACTGTTAAATTCTCCGTTAAGACATTATATATACGCTTGTCAAATAAGTTTCGCTCAATTACAAATCTTATCGCTTCCACAGCATCATCAAGGTCAAGATAAGGCCTTTTCTGATTCAAAGCCGTGCGCCAAACGGTTATTGGCTGAGCCATTACAGCCTGCCAGCAAAACTTATTGACCGCGGTATGAAAACGCATTCCCGGAGAAACCCCGCAAATGGTCCCGAACCGGAAAGTTATAAAATCCAGATTCTCCGACACTCCCAATTGCTGAAGAAATTGCTCTTCCTTAAGCTTGGTTTCAGCATAAGGACTCTGCGGACAAAGCTCCTGGGGTGAACAATTTTCATCAACTATTTCTTTTTGTGTACCATATACACTGGTAGAAGATAAATGTACCATTCTGCAGCCGGCCTTACTGCACGCCTCGGCGACTTTTACGGTCGTGTTGTAATTATTATGCTCAACCTGTTTTTTATTCGCAAAACTTCCCGCAGCATCCGTAATTGCAGCCAACTGGATGACTATATCGGCATCACTAAAAACAGATTGCAGGTCTATATTCAGTAAATCCGCTTCAATAAACCGATACTTCACGCCTTCCGGAAGATTAAACAAAGAACAATACCGCTGAGTCATCATATTATCAATCATTACAATTTCAGTTATGCCCAATTCCAGCGGCACTTGCCGAATCACTGCAGAACCGATATGCCCCAAGGCGCCGGCAACTACGAGTTTCATATTCCTACCTCAAATATTCTTTCAAGCAAGATTTATAATATTCTTTTGTTTTCAACAAACCGGCCTTTAAGTCATATTGCGGCGCCCAATTAAGCGCATTTTTAATCTTCTGGTTACTAATGACAGCATCTCCGAAATCAACAACTTCTCTTTCTTTCGGCCAGTCGATAAATTTAACTTTTCCGGAACCGATATACTCGACCGTAGCTTCAGCAATCTGGGCAACGCTCCAATGCTGGTCGCCAACCACAAAAAAAGTCTCCCCTGTCCCATCATCCTGGCTGCATAAAAGGATAAGTGCCGACAAAACATCTTCAATATAAATAACATTTCTTTTCTGATTGCCTTTCCCAAATACTGTTATATCTTTGCCTTGCAATGCCAACCCGATAAAATAATTATTA
This sequence comes from Planctomycetes bacterium HGW-Planctomycetes-1, assembly GCA_002839495.1. Lineage (GTDB taxonomy): Bacteria > Planctomycetota > Phycisphaerae > Sedimentisphaerales > UBA12454 > UBA12454. The sequence continues at coordinate 25,696 of PGYD01000009.1, read as the reverse complement.
AAGGTAAATTCCGGACTATTAATACACGCTCTTGGCCCGAAGACATTAGACAATCTTGCCACGGTAGCCCGAAGTTTATGCGCTTTGGCGTAAATCAGTACATATTTTTCAGATACGCTCTTATTCGCTGAATAGATATCAGTCGGAAATTCCGGATGCTTTTCGTCCGCAGGCTGATATTGCAGTTTGCCTAACTGGGTGCTTGTACCGAGATGGATAAGCCGAACATCACGATTGAACCGTCTTATCGCCTCCAGAAGATTAATCGTCGCCGTACTATTAACGTCAATATCAAGCCATGGTTCTCTCATAGAGAAAGGATGAGATGTCGATGCCGCACAATTAATAATGATATCTTTACCGCAAACGTGCTGGCACAAACGGTCGAAATCCTCTATATCGTGATAACATAATTCGACCGAATCACGAATATCGCTGATATTATACAAATTTCCCCCTGAACGCGGATTCAGACAATCATATATGGAAACTTTCGCACCGAGTTCGAGACATTTATGAGCAAGGTTGCTCCCGATAAATCCCAAACCTCCCGGAATCAAGACCTTTTTCCCTTTTAAACTCGGCAATTTTTGAGCAGAAATCGTTTCCATATTAGGCATTCCTTAATAACTTTCTATTGTACGGTCAATTCCTTCGATTAAAGAGACATCGGCTTTCCAGTCGGTTGCGGTTGAAAACTGTCCGGAATCCGCAACAAAATTACGCATCTCGATAGGAGACTGCGGTGATTGGGGTTCAATCTGTATTACATCAACGCGTCGGCCTGTTTTTATCGCTGTCCGGTCGGCGACAAGATTAACAGCTTCGGTAATAGTATGCCCTTGTCCGCTGCCGATTACAAAATATCTGCCGTTAGTATTTTTGATATTTATCGCAGCCATTATAAATGCACGGGCAATATCCTCAACGTAAACATAATCACGCAGATAATCACCCTGCCCATAGACGGTTAATGTTTCTCCGGCCAATGCCTTGCGAATCATTAAATTCAGTATGCCGCGGTCGGATTTGCTGCTTTTCGGACCGGGACCGTAAACATTCGAAAGCCTCAAAATCGCCCCGCTCACAGCACCCTGACTTATATAATAATTAAGATATTTTTCGGCAATCAGCTTATGAAGGTCGTAAACAGTAACAGGTTCGCCAGTACAATTTTCATCGACCGGTAATTTACTCGGCAGTCCTATTACCGTTACCGTACTTGAAAATAATACTATCGGTTTTGTCTTCTTTTTACGGCAGGTTTCGAGCAAATTAAGCATTGGAGAAACATTGATTTCCGCATCGGCGACAGGATTTTCATTGGCAGTATAGGTACTCGTCTGAGCGGCAAAATGGAAAACAAAATCCGTTTTGTCCAATACCTTCCCCCATACATCACTGACTCGAATATCGCCGGAGATATTGTCAATCCGAGCTTTGCCTTCCACACCAGAAAAGACTGCATCCGGCCTATCAAGACGAATTATACGGCAATCCACGTTCCTGAGTAATTGAACCAGTTTTGTCGCAATATAACCGGCACCGCCGGTAATCAGCACCTGTTTGCCGCTAAAAGTCTTTATAATATTGCTTTCGAAGAGTTCTGTCATAACGGTTAATTCTAAACTACTTAATTGGAGCGTCTTTGAGCCAGTCAAAATCAATCTTCGGGTCATCGTACGCGATACGGATTTCGTCCTGCGGATTATATATATGCGAGGTAATATAAAACAGATTAACCGGTCCCTGTATCGCCTTTACGCCATGCGCTACACCGGGCGGTATCTTCACAATGCGTGCAGGCTGATAGTCTCCCATAAAAAAATCCATTACTTCATTATATGTTCGGGATTTTGGCCGTAAATCGCATAACCCGATACGAGCCACACCGCTGCACACATAGAAAAAATCCGTTTGAATATTATGAAAATGCCAGGCTTTTATAACGCCGTTAAACATCAACGAATGACTCCATTGACCAAATCCGCAGTCAAAAAAATCGTCCGTAGAACGAATGATTTCCCTGAAAAAGCCTCTCTGGTCGCCCCAGGTAGTCAAGTCCTTAAATATAACTCCGTCAATCATAATTTCTCCGTCATATAGGTTCGTATTGCACTAACGACAGTTTCCAGTTCTGATTGCTTAAGTTCCGGATACATCGGCAGAGACAAAATTTCCTTTGCTATGCTTTCCGTCACCGCAAGTTTTTGACCTTTGTTATATGCCGGCTGCCGGTGAATCGGCACCGGATAATGTACCAAAGTATTAATCTGATGTTCCTTTAAGTAATTCCGCAATTCATCTCTTTTTTTTAATCTTACTACATAGAGATGAAATATATGAGTTGCATTTTCACGTTTTATCGGCAAAGACAAACCATTCAATTTTGACAGTTCTTTATGATACAGCCCTGCCAGTTTTATACGTTTGGCATTATCCGCATCCAGATAACGCAGCTTTACACGTAATATCGAAGCCTGCAATTCGTCCAGCCGGCTATTCCAGCCATCAGTATGGCTGACGTACCGCTGAGCCCAACCGTATTCCCGCAGCAGTTTCACTTTTCCCGCCAGTTCCGGCTGATTTGTTACAACCATTCCGCCATCGCCTATAGCTCCCAGATTTTTGGTAGGATAAAAACTAAAGCAGGCCATATCACCATAAGAACCGACACGCTTGTTTTTATACACTGCTCCGTGAGCCTGTGCACAATCCTCAATAACAAACAGTTTATGCTTTTTCGCACATTCGATAATCGGGTCAAGATTAACCGGCTGGCCGTAAATATGAACCGGAATAATGGCCTTGGTTTTCGGGGTGACCGCAGTCTCTAATTTTGCCGGGTCAAGCGTGTAGTAATTCGGTTCGATATCTACAAATACGGGAACAGCTCCGGCCAATCTAATTGCCGCTGCGGTTGCAACTGCTGTATGTGAAACCGTAATAACCTCATCTCCTGCCGTTACACCGCACGCCGCCAATGCGAGATGAAGAGCCTCTGTTCCGCTGCCGACGCCAACGCCGCAGGAGACGCCTATATAATCGGCAAATTCTTCTTCGAACGCCTTGACTTCCGAACCGAGAACGTATCTTCCGCCGGCCAAAACACGTGCAATCGCCTCGTCGATTTCCTCTTTATATGACTGATATTGCAATAAAGGATTCGCACATAAAATAGTCATTATACCACCTTGACTTCCGGCACAAAGATAATCCATTTGCCGCCGGCCGCTTTAAACTGTTTTTCTTTGTCCATAATTTCTTCCCCGTGATTCCACGCCAGGAGTACGGCATAATCAGGGTATTTTGCCATAAATTCTTCATAAGCACGAACTGGAATATGCATTCCGGGACTGAATTTGCCCTGCTTAATCGGAGTCGTATCGCTGATAAATTCTATTAAATCCGGACCGATTCCGCAATAATTCAGGATTGTCGTACTTTTCGATGTTGCCGCATATCCGACTACACGTTTACCGCGTTTGTTAATATCGACCAGCAATTGTTTTAAGCTGTCTCGGGATTTTTCACAATTCTTACGGAAAACATTATATGTTTCCACTTTATTCAATTTCATCTCTTTTTCTTTTTCCAGTTGAGTATATACATTTTTCGATACCAGTCTGGCGCCCTTGTGCGCTATGATATACCGCATAGAGCCGCCGTGGGTACCCTGCGGTTCGATATCAACCAGTTCCATATCATACTGTTCGAACGCGTATTTAATGGAAGAGAGCGAAAACAAAAAAACATGTTCATCGTAAAGCTGGTCATAAGAAGTTTTTTCAATGACATCTCCCAGATACGGGTCTTCAAACATTACGATTCCATCCGGATTGACAAGCATCTTTATCCCCGCAATCACCGAATTGAAATCGGCAATGTGACACATTACGTTTGCCGCCAAAAACGCATCTGTTTGTCCGTACTTACCGAGAATATCTTTAGCCGTACTTTCGTTAAAAAACTCAGAAATTGTCTGAACGCCTTTTTCATTTGCTACCCTGGCTACATTCACCGAAGGTTCGATGCCAAGATGCTTTATGCCTGAATTGGCGAAATGCTGAAGCATAATGCCGTCATTGCATCCAAGTTCTACAACAAAAGGATTCGATGATGTCAGATAATCTTTTTTGACGTGATTGGCAAATTCCTCGAAATGAACTGCCATTCTTTTAGATGTGCTGGAAAAGAAAGCGTAATTTTCGTGAAACATTTTTTGGGGTTCCGGTTGGTCAATCAGTTGAACCATAGTACAGTTTGCACAAAAGGCCGCCTGAAGCTCAAAAAAGTATTCATCTGCAAACTGCTCACGAGTTAAAAACCCGTTTGCAATCGGCATTTGACCAAAAGATATAAACGGTTCAATCGGCGATTTGCATATTCGACATTTTTTCATATACACTCACTTTTCTTATTAGAGGAGCAATACTGTTTTTACCAAGAACATCCAATACGACAATGGAAATAAGCAAGACAGACATTCCCGCAGGATTATTTATATAGTTATTCGTCGCTGTCAGTACATATGCGTATAAACAAGACAGCACAAACGGCAATGCCGCTTTGCCATTTCCAGCCTTGAAAGCTCTCGAGTAGTTTTTCAGAATAACAATTAAAACAACTGCCCAAAACAATAAACCTATAATACCCTGTTTATGAAATATTTCAAGAAAAGAGACTTCCATATGTATAGGCCTCTGGGCGGTGCCTATACCAAATCCATGACCAAAGAAAACACTTAACGGTGTTATAGAATCTACTACTTCATTAAAGACTATTATACGCATAACATTAGAAAGATATTTATTGCCGACAATATTAAGATACTGCCGCAGAAATAGTACCGCCGCCGCAGAAACAAACAATATTATCAACAAACTTAATATCGGTTTTCGCTGCAATGCAAATGTGAAGAACAGATATAAAAAAAACACCATAGTCATTGCAAGTAAGAGGCCTCTTGAAAACGTAAGAACAATCGCTGTGAATAACAGCAATGCTATCAATCTTTCATGAAAACCTTTTTCAAGGGCATAGAAGAAAAAACCCACACCCAAATAAAAGAAACCATTATAAAAAACGCCTATATGCTGCTGAAAACGTATATCCCCGCCCTTGTGATTCTCAATCATAGCTATCGTTTGGGCGTCAAGATGAATAATCCCAAGATGCAAAAACAAAAGAAACAACAAATACGGCAAAGCTAATATCAATGCTGCGGCTTTTATGGTTTTTATCGTTAGATTAACGCCTTCCATATCTCTGATGAATGTACAGAAAAAGATGAGCATGAAAAAAAACAACAAAGGCTTTATATCATTCAGCATCAAATACATCCGGGCGTTGTTAAGAGAGCCGATTAAAAAAGCCAGTAAATGCACCACAATGAACGTACACACCAGCAGGAAAATCTGTTTATTGATATGATTTCTATAAATTGCCAGTGTGATTGAGTAAAAAACTGCTATTGCAAAAAACAACATCCTTAAAGTTACAGGGCCGATTTCAAGAAATCTGCCGCTGCCCATAAGAAACAACTCCAACATCACTATCACAAGAAAGATATCTGAACCGGATAATTTCTTTATTTTCATAAATCTCATTTAACAAACCTTTTATTGCTTTAGAACAGAGGGACTTTTTTTCAAAACTTTACAGCATTTGTCCGGATTAAATATCCAGGTCAACATATGCTTAAATGTCATCATGGAATACCTTTTATTCTTCACAGTAAAAAATAGTATTATTGTTCTTTTGATAAGCCGTATTGGATAAAAAAGATTTTCCAGTTTTGTTTTGTAAGAGCGAATAAATAACGCTTCGTATTTAAGAGTATTGAGATACCTCTCTGCCGACATAAATTTGTCATAATCAAAAATTGAAAGCTCGTGCTCTATCTTCACGGGCGCAATATAAACTTTCCTGCCTTTTAGATATATCGAACGAAAAATCCAACTGTCCTGACAGTCCAGCCAAAAAGTCTCATTAAATCCGCCTATATTCTGCATAAACGATGTTTTCAGCATAGTTCCTGAACCAACCGCGGAAATCTCGTAATTGCATATCCCTGTTGAATTTTCATCAACCGGCCTGTGAATATCTCCGAACAAAACCTTATAAGGAGAAAAATAACGTCCCTTATAATAAACTTTCGGCACTATTGCAGCAATCTCATCCGACACCTTAGACGAGATTCTGTCGAATTTCTCTATAAAATCAACAGGAACAGAAGTATCGTCGTCAAAAAGCAACAGCCAGTCATAGCCATCCGCTACGGCCCGCTGCAGCGCATAATTATAAGCGGCGGCAAGTCCGCCATTCTTTGGATCGTGTTTATACTCGCATGGAAACGGTATGTCTAAAGGCAATACCTGACTATCCAAACTGTTATCATAAATAACAAGTTTAAATGTTTTAAAAGCTGTTGGATTATTCCTGAAGGCTTGTACTAGAGAAATAATCGTTTGTGCTTTCTCGGCTTTCCTATTGCATATCACTGCTACTGATAATATCGGCATTTCAGTTTAATCCGGCAGAAAAACAAATCTCAATTTAAAACTCGTACACAACATTTTTTATAAATCTTATATTGTCAGGGGTTGCTTCACTGTCAAGTTTTCGAGCTATAATAATGATATTATCTATGGGAAGTGACTTTCCTCCGAGAAGATCTATCACTTGATAAATTAAAAATTCTTTTGGAGATCAACCTAATTCTTTTAATAATACCCCAAATGAGCTTAGCGAAATGTGCCCTCTTAGTTCCTGGTTGGAATATTCTATCCCTCATTGTATAATAATTTGAAATAGCCTTCAATATACTAGAGTTTTGAATGCGACTTATAACCGCAAGGTTTTTATAAGATTCTTCTGTAACATCAATTAAATACGAAGCAAATATTTCTTGTAGTGGAAGATTCGAGCATATTCCAATGTAATATAGTGGTTCTTTCTTTTCGGGCGGCACAAATACAAAACGATCTTTTCTTTCTTCTATGACGTATTCCCTGAGGGCTGAGCAGATATTCCTAAGTGGGAAAATATTTGATGATAAATAAACCCTTTGACCAAACGTCACATGGTACTTAAAGTTAGCGCTAAGCAGTGTTTCAAATTCATCTATGTACAGCTCCTTTTTGTGCCAGAGATTTTTACAATAATACCCCTGGTCGGAATGACTATATTTGTTAGGCGTTGAAACTATAAATACACCGTTGTCTTTAAGGAGTCTCCGCACTTCAGCTACCAATTCATCGTGTTCACCTATATGTTCTAAAGCTTCAAAACAAACAATGACGTCGAAAAGTTTGCCCTCTGCTATAGCAATTTGAACCATAGAGCTTTTTATGAATTCGAGATTATCTTTCACATACTTAGCAGAGGCATGCTGTATTGCAGTTTCGTCAATATCAATACCCACGACTTTTTCAGCAGCTTCTGCAAGCAGAGCGCTGCCATAGCCTTCACCGCACGCAAGGTCGAGCACCCTCTTGCCCGTAACAAATTCCTTCGCAAATCTGTAACGATGCAGATGCTCGTAATTATTTATAGGATTCTGTTCCCACGGAAGAAATCGTTCGCCATCTAATTTCAGCCTGTCAGTCATCTATTATCTCCTTACTTAAATACAAACGAAGAATTGTTGATACTATCCACCACAATGGAAGAATAATTCCATAGCCGATGAGAACATAGGGTAAAAGATTAAAAATAGCACCTATCGTTGTAATATTTATTATAGATACCAAATGCGGCAATGCTTGTAAAAAAGATTTCAATGGCATATTTTTCTTGCCGGTCAAAAACAAGTCGGTCAACACAACAGATTTGCCGCTTATCTCCTGTGCATAATAAACTGATAATTTATACAATAAATGAGAGACTATGGCACTGAGCCCGAATACGAAAATAACGTTATTATGCGACAAGAAAGTAATAGGAACCCTGTAATTGCTGTTAAGCATTCTAATGGACAGACCCAAGAATATAGCAACGAGAACAATATCGTTAGCAATTAAGTCGAGATATTTTCCTCTCAGGGAACCTTGGTTTTTATATCTCGCAATTTCTCCATCCGCGCAATCGAAAATTAAAAATAATTGCAGAAACAATACTCCAATAAGCCCGTTTGCGTACCCCCCTATTGATAAAAAACCACCCGCAATAATTCCCATAAAAATCGCTAACAGAGTAATTCGATTAGCGCTTACCGGTGTACATAAAAAAAACATCGTAAAATATATAGACACTCTTCTCACAAAGTTTCGAATATACCAGCCATTTTCTGCAATTACAGGTTCCTGACATACTTTTCTAATTTCTTCGATTGATTGCATTCAATCCCCTTTCTTATATAAAAGCGTCCTCACGAAGGCAAGAATCTGCTCTTTCGTAACTATCCCTACGACAAAAAGCATAGCACAGTACAAAACCACTCTTTAACAACTCGTCAAAAACCCAGACATTCCCGCCAATCACAAATTATTTTTCCTAAACTCTGACAAGCGGCAAAAGAAAGGATGTTTCCGGTACTTTTCGTCGACAAGTTGAGGTAAAAGCTCGAAAACTGAGCTGTTCAATACTCCAGGAAAGAATAAAAAAACTGCTATCCCCGACAAAAGACAACTGCAAACTCCGGTTATAACCAAAGTTAACAACGCCGAATCTGTGCACAACCTCAAAACACTAACACAAAAAAAACTAATTAAAAACAAAACTCCGCCGACGACATACCCGTCTTTTAATCTCCCAAGATAGTTGTTTAAACTGCAGTTTATAAGTTTGATACTTAGTTGTGTCATCAGGCTATAGTTAATTATTACAGCCAAACTTACGGCAATTGCGACCCCGGCTATTCCCCAACGCTGTCCAACCCAACTGCCAAAGATTACGAGAAACGCAAAAACCGCTTTTCTTGCCGCACTCGAATAGACGGCTCCTGTGGCACGAACCAGCGTATCTGACAGGTTTATACAAATCCTAAGATTTAACGTAACCAGTAAAATGCGCAAAGGAATAACCGCATCGGTCCATCTGGGGCCCAATAAAACTGTAATCAGTTCGGGGGCGACAACAAACATCAAAACGCTAAGTGGAAACAGTGTTACATTTACTATATTTATAGCTTTTAAATAAGCACCTTCCAGCCTCTTGGGTTGATCCTGAATCTGAGACATTGATGGAAACAAAATCTTATCTAATAAGTATCCCAGGTATTGCCCCGGCATTGCCATAATAGATGAAGCTCTTTCATAAATTCCCAACAATGTTACACTGCAAAATCGACCAATTATAAAAACATCTCCCTGTGAGGCTGTATTGTCGAAGAGGCGTGCTAACGTAAGCCCGCCGCCATATATGCCTATTTCTTTATAAGCTCTGGTGGAAAACACGGGTTTTACAGAATGAGGCTGCCACGCAAATAGTACGATACTTTGCAGACAGCATTGAACCAATTTGGCCGCAACAATAGACCATACTCCGTAGCCCATTATTGCCATAGCAATACCCACTGGCGCATATCCGAAAACATATGACCCTGCATCCGTCCACATTAGTTTGTCAAATCTTATCTCTCGTTCTATGAGAGAACGCGATATCATTCCAAATTTAATGACAAGTACCGAAAGGCTCAGCCATCTTATTATGTCCTCCAGAGTCTCTGACTTAAAAAGCACGGCAAGCAAAGGCGCAGCCATCCATAGAATGACAACAAAAAATGTCCCTAATATTACAGCCAGCGTGAACCCTGCTCTGATATGTTCTTGTCGCAAATCTTTTTTCTGTATGATGGCCGGCCCTATACCTGCTTCGGCGAACATCTCCGTAAATACCAGTGCCATATTGGCCAAAGCGATGAGTCCAAATGCACTGGGCAGAATACGGCGTGCCAATATTGCTATAACAACCAACTGAACAACAAATCTAATCGCCATAGAGGTAAGCTGCCACATCCCAGCCTTGATTGTCTTTTGTGTCAGATTCATCTATCGTATTTATAAGACTTGTTGCTAAAACCTCTCAAAAACCAACAAAAATGCTTGTTATGAATACACTCCGTCCCCGTCGGCGTGCGCCATCCATAACCCATTACCACTATATATTTTCAATTTATTAACAGATATTTTCGTTTTTACGAAATACCGACTTTTTCTTTCGAAAAGCTCTCAAATAAGAAAATTGCAAATATGGACATCAGTAATGCCGCAACAAAGGTAATACTGCTTTTCTTTGCCGTTCCTTTGGCTATAAGATGTACTTGGGGATTTTCCGCGATAGGGCCACCGGCCAGCAGCCTGTTTTCTATTCTCTTGATATAGGAGTTCAGATACTCCTTTAATGCCTGTTCCTCGCAGCCGCCGGATAATCCCTCTAAAAACATTTTAAACTGCTCAACTGTATAGCCTGACGCCAGCCTATCATTCAGTTCGGCAAGTATCTTATTATTCAGCCGCAGCAAACCCTCGTAATATTCATATCTCTCTTGATTTGTTCTAATCTGCGTTTCCTGCTCTATTATCCGGGACTCTGCCGCTTGTATCTGATAGCTCAAAGGTAAATATCGGGCATCCCTGCCGATGTCGAACTGAAGCATTATATTATCCTGTTTACCCTCGGAAATCCCCGTGTTTACTTTTTTGAGCCCTTCCAACATTTCATTATCCTTCTTGAGAGAAAGCCTTAAGCCGAACATCCCGCTTTCTATATCTGCCAATATGTTATTGCAGTTTCTTATATGAGACAGCAATTGCTGCTGAACTATATACAAAGGAATTACATTCTCAATATTGTATCTGACCACCGAAGACATTTTATATATATCTTCCAGCGGTTTGCCGGTAATCGTTACCTCCAGCAGCGACGCCTCCATATTTCTAATTTGGGAAAGAATTTCCGGATTGTTAATATTCGATTTCGACAAATCCAAAAAGGCCGGCTTTGCCTCAAATCCCACAAATCTCTCAGGTCTATTGCCCCTGCCGCCCAATAATTTAGCATATTTTTCAAGACCGCTCTCGCTCAAGCGTTCGGTTATTTTCTTCAAGTTTTCATCGCTGTAGAATACACCAAGCAGCACATTATAATTTTTTTCATTCAGGCCCCATCCTCTTGTATCATCTCTTGTATCGCCTTTTACGTCATAAATATAAGTCGTCCTGTAGTTTCTCGGCCAAAAAAATAGGATAACCGCAACAAACAGCGCAGGAAGAACCGTCGCAAGAAAGATAAAGTATTTTCGCCTCCACAGAACCATAAAATAGTCTATTAAATCAATTTCGTCCTCGTGAATACCCCCGTTCGCAGACAAACTGTCCAAATCGTGATTTTCTGAATTTGCCATAATTATTGGCCTCCTGCCATAACAGTAAAAAAGAGAGATATTGCTTTTTCAACATCTTATAAAACACTTGAATTGAGAGTACTCTTATACGTGTTTATCATCCCCAAATCAACCATTATTTTTCAGGACATCAAATATCCGTTTTGCGTGTTATGCAATCCTCTCCCGCTATATATCCCGCTATTAGCCGCCTGTTTTACACTTATGTTTGTACCATTCAATAGTTTCTTTTAATCCTTTGGCAAAATCGGTTTTGGCTTTAAAGCCGAACAGTTTTTGTGCCTTGCTTACATCCAGACAGCGTTTCGGCTGGCCGTCCGGGTTGGCATTATCCCAGCAAATTTGTCCGCGAAAATCCGTGATATCGGCGATTTTTTCAGCTAAATGTTTAATTGTTATCTCAAAGCCAGTCCCGATATTAACCGGTTCAGAACTATTATAATGTTCCGTCGCAAGTAAAATCCCTTCGGCGGCATCTTGTGCATAAATAAATTCCCGCGAAGCGCTGCCCGTACCCCAGCAATCTATATAACCCTTCCCGTTTTGAACGGCATCGACACACTTTTTTATCAATGCCGGTATGACATGACTGCTTTGCGGGTCAAAGTTGTCCCGCGGGCCGTAAAGATTTACCGGCACAAGGAAAATGGAATTAAAACCGTACTCATCCCGATATGCCTGCGATTGAACGAGCAGCATTTTTTTCGCTAATCCGTAAGGTGCATTTGTCTCTTCCGGATAACCGTTCCATATATCTTCTTCTTTAAAAGGTACCGGCGTAAATTTCGGATAGGCACACACAGTTCCAATAGCAACGAATTTCTCTATATTTCTTATCCTTGCCTGCTCGATAAGCTGAACGCCCATCATAAGATTTTCATAGAAAAACTGTCCCGGATGAGCTCTATTTGCCCCAATACCGCCGACAACGGCTGCCAGATGAATCACAATGTCCGGCTTCATATCTTCGTACATCCGGATTATATCGTCGAGATTAACAAGATTATAATCCTGAATCTGGGGCACAAGAATATTTTTGCATCCTCTTTCACGTAATGCCTCTATGACATAACTTCCGAGAAAGCCTGCTCCGCCCGTTACAACTACACGCCTGTTTTTAAAGTAATCCGACACTTACTTTTGTCCGTGGTCTTTCAGTATTTTTTCCTGTTCCGCCAGTTCCATATCGGCATCTGTCATCATTTTTGCCAACTGCTTAAAAGATACTTTCGGTTTCCATTTCAAATATTTTTCGGCCTTACTCGCGTCGCCCTGCAAAATATCGACCTCTGTCGGACGGTAATATCGTGTATCTTTTTCAACGTATTTTCTCCAATCCAACTCAAGGTGACCGAACACTTCGTCCAAAAATTCCCGGACGGAATGTGTTTGACCGGTAGCAATGACATAATCGTCGGATCTGTCCTGCTGAAGCATCAGCCACATTGCCTCTACATAATCCCCTGCAAAACCCCAGTCCCGCTTGGCATCCAGATTTCCGAGAAATAATTTCTCCTGCAGACCTAATTTTATCCTTGTCGCCGCTCGGGTTATTTTCCTTGTTACAAATGTTTCTCCACGTCTGGGCGACTCATGGTTAAACAGTATGCCGTTGCAGGCAAATATGTTATAGGCTTCACGATAATTTACCGTCTGCCAGAAACTATATACCTTTGCACAGCCGTAAGGACTTCTCGGATAGAAAGGCGTTTTCTCGTTTTGAGGCACCTCGACAGCTTTGCCGTACATTTCGCTGCTCGAAGCCTGATAAAATTTTGCCGGTTTTCCCATTTTCCGTATAGCTTCAAGCAATCGAAGCGTTCCAATGCCATCGACGTTTGCCGTATATATAGGCTGGTCGAAACTCACCCGAACATGGCTCTGGGCGGCAAGGTTATAAACTTCATCAGGCTTGATATCGTTTAATATACTCGAAAGATTAACGCCGTCCGTCATATCCCCATAAATAAGCCTAAGCCTGCTTTTCTCATGAGGGTCTTTATACAGAAAATCGATTCTGCCGGTATTAAACGAAGAACTTCTTCTGGTTATGCCCCAAACCTCATAGTCTTTGTTGAGCAGAAACTCCGTCAAATATGAGCCGTCTTGTCCGGTTATGCCTGTAATCAGCGCCGTTTTCATATTACAACCGCCATAAATAACTCCTGCGAAAAATACAAGCTAATCTGTTGATAATTAACCCCTTTCCCTATTGTTTTCAAGTTTATTTTTGCCCATATAGAGAGAAGACACTGCGAGTGCCACCGATGAAATCGGGATTCTCACTTTAAAAACAAGACTGCCTGCATAAACATCCGTATTCTCTGACCTAACCGACTAACTGCCAAAGTGTTATAAATTTGCGATTGACGAGCAGATGATAAAGGATATATACTACGGGTTTCGTTTAAAAAATTTTTCAGGGAATAATTGTGAAGGCAAGTGAATTAAGACCCGGTATGGGCGTTATGTTTGACGGGAAACTCTGTATCTGTGTTCAATCGACACACGTTACGCCGGGGAATTTACGGGCGTTTGTGCAGGCAAAACTTCGCAGCGTTAAAGACGGCGTTATGTTCGAAAAAAGACTCCGCTCAACCGAAGACATCGAGCAGGCATTTCTCGATAGACGCGATAAACAATATCTCTATTCGGACGCCCACGGACTGGTACTGATGGACAACGAAACATTCGACCAGGTTACCGTACCGAAGGAAATGGTCGCTGAACAAATCGGTTATCTTAAGCCCGACACAGTTGTTACAACCCTCGTACACGACGGGCAGGTAGTATCCATTGAACTGCCAAAAATCGTCGAACTTACCGTTACCGAAACGACGCCTCAGCCGAAAGGGGCAACAGCGACAAATCAAATGAAAGACGCTACGCTCGAAACAGGCCTTAAAACCCGTGTTCCGCCTTTTATAGAGGTCGGCGAGGTCATAAAAATCAGTACGGAAAACGGTTCGTATTTATCGAGAGCTAAATGACACGGATTTACACGGTTTTTTTAGACGCGGACTAACACAGATTAACACTGTAAATAGATAATTATTTAATAAGCTTTAAAATCATCGGCGCCGTTTTCAGCGGCCTTTCGAGCACATTCGTAATATACTCAATCAGGATTTTTTCTACATCCGCAAGCACAGAAGGTTTGGCGTTTAAAATTTTCTCCGGCTGATTCAGACAGGCCGCACCTTCAGGAGTAATCATTTTCTTATCGACAAAGACCGATTCACAGTCGCGGCAAACAAGACCTGCGGCGGAGAAACTGAAAAAATACTGTTTCCAGCCGGCGTCGAATTTTCTTTTGCAGTTCGCGCAGCCGTCGCAAAGCGGCTGCGAGCCTGTTTGTTCCAATATTGCAAATTCGAACTGTATCAAAAACGGCACAATTTTGTCCGGCGGGCTTTGGTCAAGTTTTTGCAAAAACGATTCCGCTTCGTCGAAAAGGACGGGATGCGGGTCGAGCTCTTTCGTAAACAGATTCAGCATCTCAGCGGCAAAATACGCACAGTTAAGGGCAAGCAGTTTTTTACGGATATCAAGGCCGAGAAAAGTCGGATTAAATTCCGTCAGCGTGCCGAGTTTTTCGTTGTCCCTGTGCGAAAAAACCATATCGCCGATGGTGCAGATTTCTATAGCGCCTAAAAAAGACGATTTCGGCCGTCTTGAGCCTTTTGCGATAACGCCTATTTTGCCGTTGTCGCGGGTGAAAAAATTCAGTATCTGCGAACTTTCGGAATAATCCGTTGTGCGAATGCAAATTCCTTTATCTTTTTTCAGTGTCATATACAGCACCGAACCCGAATTTTTTCAGAATTTCGTCCTCTGTCTTGTGCATTTTGACGGCCTTTCGGCTCGTCGTATCGTCAAAGCCGAAATTATGCAGCAGACCGTGCAGGATATAAAGTGCAAGCTCGGCCTGCGGACTGTGGCCGCGAATTTTGGCCTGCTTTTTCGCAAGCTGAGCGTTTACAGCGATATCGAAAATTTTCTCTTTGCCGCCGTCGTCAGAAACATCGAAGCTGATAACATCCGTAGTATTTCTTCTGCCAAGAAATCTTCGGTTCATATTTATGATTTGTCTATCGGTCAGAACGGCGATATTTATCTTCGCTTTTTTAATACCGAAACGCCCCGCCGTTCGGCGGACAAGACCGGTAATTTTTTTTCTGTCGAAAGCGACTGTTTTGCACTCTATACAGATATTTACCTTAATACCTGATGATGACAGGGTGATTTTCTTTTTAGGCATTTTTTGTCTCTTGTTCAGCGGCAAGATGCTGAAGCTTATCGGTGGACGGATATGCTACTCGGCCGTGATAATGGCCGGCAAGGCTCTTTGAAATCGCCTCTTCTATCTTGCTCAATTCCTTGAGTGTAAGCTCGCACTCGTCGAACTGGCCGTCCTGAAGCCGTTTCATCGCCATATTGTGTACAACCGTTTCGATTTTCGTCGGCGTGATTTCCGTCAGGGACCTTACCGCACCTTCGACCCCATCGGCCAGCATTACTATCGCCGATTCTTTGGTCTGCGGACGCGGGCCGGGATACCTGAACTCCGATTCGGCGGGCGGATTGCCTGTTCCGTTGGCCTTCTTTTTGGCTTCCTCGTAAAAATATTCAATCAGCGTCGTGCCGTGATGAGTTTCGATAAATTGTCTTATTACCGCAGGCAGTTTATATTCCTCGGCAAGCTCTTTGCCGTCCTTGACATGGCCGACAATTACGAGCTGGCTCATCGCCGGAGAAAGCTGTTCGTGCCTGCTGGCGGTACCCATCTGGTTCTCGACGAAATATCGAGGTTTGCCGATTTTGCCGATGTCATGATAGTATGCGCCGACCCGACACAGAAGTCCGTTTGCGCCGATTGATTCGGCCGCGGCCTCGGCGATGGAACCTATTAAAAGACTATGGCTGTAAGTGCCGGGCGCCTCCATCGCGAGCTTCTTCAGCAAAGGCTGGTTGGCGTCGCTGTAATCCAGCAGCGTCATACTCGTCGCGATGCAGAACGTTTTTTCGATTATCGGCAGCAGCGCCTGAATGACAATGCTTATGGCTATTACCGCAGTGGCCGCAAAACCGGCCTCGACAAAAATATGACGGTTAAAACCTAATTCAAAAAGGTCTGACGCGAAACTTATTATAAAAACCGCAGCGCCGGCAAAAACCCCTACTTCGAGAATCTTCATTCTCGTCCTTATTTCCCGCAGCAGAAAGCAGCTCGAAACCGTACCGGCGGCCATAGTAAGAAACAGTCCGAAATCCGTCTCGAAACCGGCCGCAATACAGGCCAGCATCGCGTACACAATTCCCATAGATAAAGCGAATCGCTGGTCATAGGCAATCGTCAGAATTATCGAACAGGCGACCGCGGCGGCAACCGCAATATAAACGCTGCCGGCGAAAAACGTCCCGAGTTTCGTAATCGCAAGCAGGATTAAAAATAGGCCTCCCAGCGCCACTGCCCGAAGAGGAGTTTTGATAAGCCTGTAATTATAGCGGTAAATTTTAACGGCAGCGGCAAAAGACAGGGAGGCAACAAAAAGAACAACGGCCAGTATCTGATGCCAGGGCCGCCAGGCAAGGGCGTCTCGGCCGGTCTTAAGGCTCAGCAGCAGCGAACAGGCCGCGGCAAAAACGACAAGTATCGATATCGCCGTCAGCATACCGCTGTTGACTGTCCCGACGAGTTTGCTGAACCGCTCGGCGGCCATCGCCTCCCGGATTTGCTTACGCCTCGGATTCATATTTTTTTTATTAAGTATCGCCATTTATTGCCGAGTATGTTTTTTCTTTTTAGCTTCGTACGCCTGCACTATATTCTGGACAAGATTGTGACGGACAATATCCGTGTCGTCAAGACCTATTAATGATATTCCTTCCGCTCCGGCAAGGGTTTCCATCGCATCGAGCATCCCGCTTTTTGCGCCTCTTTCGAGGTCAATCTGGGTAATATCGCCGGTGATTATCATTTTCGAGCCCCTGCCCATACGGGTAAGGAACATCAGCATTTGCGTCGGTGATGTATTTTGCGCCTCATCGCAGATTATACAGGCCTCGTTGAGAGTTCTGCCCCGCATAAACGCAAGCGGAATAACCTCGATAATGTCCATTTCCATCAGTTTTCGCATCTGAGAAAATTCCATCATATCTTCAAGGCTGTCGAAAAGAGGCCGAAGGTATGGATTTACCTTCGCCTGCATATCGCCCGGCAGAAAACCGAGCTTTTCTCCCGCTTCGACCGCAGGACGGGCAAGAACAATCTTTCTTATCTGTTTTCTCTTCAGCATCGAGACCGCCGCAGCCACCGCAAGATATGTTTTGCCTGTTCCGGCCGGCCCCGTGCAGAAAGTCAAATCGTGATTCAGCATCGCCTCGACATACCGCCTTTGTCCGCGGGTAAAAGGTTTGATAAACTTCTTGGGCGAATATACCGAAATGCCGAAACCTTCGTCGGGCTCGACATCGACCTCGACCTTGCTCATCAGACCGATTACATCGTTGGCATCGAGCTTGCCGAACCTGCCAAGATGTTTTTGCATCAGCTCGACAACACGTTCGGCTTTTTGAACGGCCTGTTCCTGACCACAGATAACAACCGAATCGTCTCTTGCCGTGATATTTACGCCGCATCGGGCGCGAACCATTCGCAAATGCTCGTCGGCGGGACCGAAAAGTTCAAGCCTCTTGCTCGAAAGTAATCGAACGGTAATTTCCAATCGTTCGCCTTAAAAAATTATCAGGAAAAACAAGTAAGCAAAAACCGCACCGGCCAGCGGCGAATCAATCACGTCGAGGATTCCGCCAAAGCCCGGTATGGCGACAGAAGCGTCTTTTTGCTCAGCCGCCCTTTTCAGTACCGACTCGGCCAAATCGCCGAGCTGGCCGATAAAGGCAAATACAACACCGAAAACCGCCGCCTGCCAGAGCGGCATTATATCAAAAATCTTCGCAAAGAGCGAGGCGGCTATAACGGCAAAAATCACCCCGCCTGCCATACCTTCCCACGTCTTTTTCGGGCTCAAAACCGGCGAAAATTTGTGCTTTCCGGAAAGCCTGCCAAGCGTATAAGCTCCTATATCACAACACTTTACGACAAAAATAAACGTTAAAAAAACAATAGGGCCAAAATCAATTCTCATTTTAACGATAAAACTCGTCAATGCCCCCAGATAAGTAATCGCAAGCAGATTTGCCCCGATATTTGCGAACGCCCCGACGGCCGCATAGCGAAAACCCTGCCACGAAAAAATCGCAAGAACGCAAAGACAGATAACAAGGATAAAAAACAAGGCCGCAAATTGATTGCTGTCGGCAAAAAACTGCGACCAGTACCAGCCGCTCGAAAGCAGAATACTGCCTGCTATCGTGACGGGCAGGAAAATTTTCGCTCCGCTCGAGCTTATAAGTTTCGATAATTCGATGTTTGCGGGAACAGCCACGACAATCAGAAAAATCGTCAGCAGCGTTGCCTGCACGGCGGCATCGGCTTTTTGCTGACTCAAACTTCCATCAAGTAAACCATCAAAAAGCATCAACCCGATAAAAGCTATCGTCATCAACGTACCGAATATAAGCCTGAACTTAAGCATTTAAGAATCTCACACTAAAGAAGGTTTTATATCGCCAAGACGTCTTGCGCGTTTGGAATATTCAACTATTGCCTTGTCCATATCCTCGGGAGTAAAATCCGGCCAAAGGGTATCTGTTACATAAAATTCGGAATATGAAAGCTGCCATAAGAGAAAATTGCTGATTCGTTTTTCGTCCGAAGTCCTTATCAGCAAATCCGGGTCGGGCAAACCGTCCGTATAAAGGCTGCCGCTGACAAGATTTTCATCGATTTTTTCTATGTCCAGCTTTCCATCGGCGCATTTGCGGCAGATTTTCTTTACGCCATCGATGATTTCCTCCCTGCTGCCGTAATTCAGCGCAAGAGCAAGAACCATACCTGTATATTTCGAGGAGATTTCGACCGTTTTGTTCAGTTCTCTTACAAGTTTAGGCGGAAGTTTTGCTGTCCTGCCCAGATGAATCAGCCTTACGTTGTGTTCCTTGAGGGTTTTTCTGATGCCGACAAGATAGCGGGTATAAAGCTGCATCAGAAATGCAACCTCCAGTTTCGGCCTTTTCCAGTTCTGCAGACTGAACGAATAAAGTGTCAGGCACTCGATTCCCACATCGACGCAGTAATCGACGATTTTTTCTACCGTTCTGGCGCCCTGGCGATGTCCCTGAAATCGCGGCAGTCCCCGCTGAGTCGCCCATCTGCCGTTGCCGTCCATTATAATCGCGATATGATGAGGAATCTTTTCGAGCTCGATGCCGAGCCTTTTTGCCGTCGCGATGCGGTTCGCCTTGATATCCGGTATTTTTTTCGGCGTCAAAGTCCTACTTCCTGAAAATTGTCTGCTTCCTTGCCGGGCCTATGCCGATTATCGTAATTGGTATTCCAACGGCCTTTTCAACGGCTTTGAGATAAATTTTCGCCTGCTCCGGAAGCTTGTCGAAATTATCAACATCGGTTATTTCCTGACCGAATCCTTCCAGCGTCTCGAAACGGCACTGAACTTTCGCGAGCCTGTCGATATTGACGGGGAACATTTTAACCTCTTTTCCATCGATTGTATAACCCGTACATATTTTAAGCTCGTCGAGTCCCGCCAGCGTATCGAGGTGCATCATCGCCATTTCGGTTATTCCGCCGATTTTAACGGTATATCTGACGGCCATCGCGTCGAACCAGCCGCACCGCCGCGGCCTGCCTGTCGTTGTGCCGTATTCGTGGCCTTTGTCCCTTATATACTGACCGATTTCGTTATCCAATTCCGTCGGAAACGGCCCTGCCCCGACACGGGTCGTATAAGCCTTTACAACGCCCAGAAATCTGCCAATCATTCCCGCCGGCACTCCGCAGCCCGGCCCGACTCCCAAAGAGCTCGAGTTCGAGCTTGTTACGAACGGAAATGTCCCGTGGTCGATATCGAGCAGCGAACCCTGTGCGCCTTCGAAAAGGATATTTTTGCCCGCTTCGATTTGCTCGTGCAGATACGCCGTCGTGTCGCAGACGTATTTCGACATCTTTTGAGAATACATTTTGCATTTCTCGAAAATCTCCTTCGCACTCATTGGCTCGGCGTTATACAGCGCAGCGAAAACTTTGTTTTTATAAGCGACTATTTTTTCGAGTTTTTCTTTTAGCTTTTCCGGCTCGAGCAAATCTGCCATTCTTACCGCAAAGCTTCTGCCGACTTTATCTGCATAACAGGGGCCGATGCCGCGAACAGTTGTGCCGATTTTGTCTTTGCCGAGGGCCTCTTCTCTTAGCTTGTCTTCGGCCTTGTGATAATCGAGGACGACGTGTGCGCTTTCGCTGATAAACAGTCTGCCGTCAAGACTGATGCCCTTTTGCACAAGTGAATCAATTTCGCCGAGCAGTACTTCAGGGTCAACGACGACGCCGTTTCCGATAACGCAGGCTGTTTTCGGCCTGACAGAGCCGCTGGGCAAAAGATGCAGCGCAAATCTCGTATCTCCGATAACTACCGTATGGCCGGCATTTGCCCCGCCGCCGTAACGGACTACGATTTCATTCTCTCCGGCAAGAATATCGACAATTTTGCCCTTGCCTTCATCGCCCCACTGCAAACCAACAACACAGGTATTCACATTGTTTCCTTATAAAAAATTATGAGCTAACCTGCCTTCGCTAAAGCTCCGGCAAGGCAGGCACGAATGAATGTTAATTACTCTTCAGCCGGTGATTTTCGACACAAGCAATTCAACAACTGCATCAAGATTATCAAAAGTTCGGCCGCTTATCTTCTTTTGCGATTCTTTGCCGGCACTGTCTTTGTATGTAATAATAAAATAACCCTTCGAATCGTAATTTGTCTTGTCAATGCTCTCAATGGAACTGTAGGGTATTTTTTCATTTGCGCTCAGGACAAGCTCCTGTTCGTCGGCGACGATTTTCCTGTCCCTGGCTTTCCACGAATATATGGCTATCGCGACTGCGCCTGCCAGAAAATAAGGCGGGCTCTGACGGTGAAAAACCAGCGTATGGTCGGCTGCGCCGTTTTTGGTATGTTTGATTTTGAATTTTTCGTTGAAATATCCGTCGTAGGCGAACCACCCCGCCGCAACGAGCAGCATAACGATATAAATTTTATGATTGGTTCTCTTGTACTTACTGAACGGCGCAATAACAGCCATATCTAACCTCCAAAAAATCCTTTAAAAATAGTAATCCTGTTATCTCCTGTGCGCTATCGCGTTGGTAAGCGGCATAACAATGTTCGGCACCACCTTTTCGTCCATCATCTCGACCGCCAGTCCGCAGAGCCTGTTAAAAACAGGTATCATTTCGAAATCCTGTCCGGCCCGCGGATACTGCCTGACCGTCAGATACATACTTATAGGTTTGTCGGAGTCGAATTTTCCGCTCCGCATCTCGGCCTCGTCGGTTCGAGCCTCAACGGCAAGTCTTGCCCGTGTCGAGCAGTCATTATCGAGAGAAAGTATCACCGATGGCGAAAGATTCAGCGGCCCGGCACCGGGCATATCGAAAACCTTGGCAAAAGACGAACCGCCGAAAAGAGCCTCGGCGATTATCTCGTTATGATTGCCCGCGTAATCGAAATCCATTCCGAAGGTCAAATCCAGAGACTCGATATCCAGACTGCGGACGCCGAGCATATAAGGAAGAAGCTCAATGACAAACTTCGGCAGCTCGAATGCCTGCTGAAAAGATTCGGGATTAACGCAGCCGGCGCCAAGACGGTCGATATCGACACTTACCCAGCGGTTCCGGCCCGACAGGGGAGCCTCATCGAGACAAAACTCCGTGCTTTCCCTGCCAAGCGTCGTCATCGTCGGAAACTGCTTTTTAATCCTCTCGAAAAAGGAAAGCAGAATATCCCTGTCCGAAGGCAGGTCAAACCGTGTATTTATATACATATCTACATAAAAATCGTCACAAAATGAATTGTAACTTATCGACATAATGCCTCATCCCGTTAGAAAAACAATAATAAACAACTATGGGCAAATCCTGTTAAAAAAAACCTCACTGCAGGGCTTTCTGTCAGCCTGCAATTTTCTAACGGGACTCACTCCGTAAAACCCATTATGGCCTTATTCTCCCATAAAAGGCCGATAAAAACAAATAAAATTCTTAACTCTTTTAATTTCAACGGTTTTCGACATCTGGCAGAAACATTTCGGTTAAAACCGCTCCAATAACCGACACTATTGTGAACCCGAAACATCGCCAAATCGCGGAAACTATTATATCAGAAACAGCTTGGCCGTTGGTCAGAACGCCCAAAAGCGTATAGAAAATCGCCGTTAAAAAGCCGGTTATCGCCGCGGCGGTAAATCTTTTCAAAAGTCCCGCCCTGCCGCAGTAAATCGTCGTAAAAGCACCTGCAATAAGAGAAATCAAAATGACAGCCGTATTAAAATGCCACTGTACGAAAAACTTCAGTATCATCGCAGCGGCAAAAGCGATTGGAAGTATATGCCAATATCTTGCGGACAATTTTTCGCGCAAAGCCGCCCTTGCCCGCATACGCCTGCGGATTGTCAGCGGCCAGTTATAAAAAATACAGAATACCGCGTGTTCGAACAGTGCTCCCCTTTCGCCGAAAACAGGAACGATATGCACCGCATCGGTCGCCCAGTGCGCAGCCATAAATCTCGCAAGTGCAGGATAGCGGTATGTCATCTGTATCGGAAACGCAAGATAGCCGACATATTTGAAAAATCCCAAAAAGACCGCGATATTATAATCCTTAAAACTCTTGTCCTTTATTACCATATAAACGACATATAAACCCCGCACAAGCGAGCCGGGCGAAATCGGAACCACCTGAAAGATTGCTATTATTCCAAGCCCAACCGCCCATGCATTCGGCTCATCCCTATGTGTAAGCCAATAAATAATCGCAATCGTAACCGAAACGAGCTGTGTTACAGGCAGCGTGCAGACGTGAACCGCAAGGCTTTTTAAATACTTGTCGATGAAAGGCTCGTTAATTTGAGACAAGATTGTCTGTGCATCTTCATCAGCGAGAATATGTTTTTTCCGGCCTTGCTTGACCATATCGCCGAGCCATTGTTTGCGAAGGTCTGCGTTGAAATATAATTTAATCGGCCTGACAGTTAAATAATAAAGTTTCTCTTTCGCGAACTGCCAATCCGTCAAAAGCCTGTGCAGCGACGGAAAAATCAAAAGCAGAAACGGCAAATGATACGAAATCCGCCACGGCTGTTTTAAAAGTAATTCCCCTTTACTCTGTGAAATCCTGCCTTTCCTGTGCCAGCCCGCAAGCAGTTCAATTACCTTGCCGTTAAAGGCCTTTTTGAAATATCCGAAATCGGTCAGAATACCGACATAATGTTTTCGCCAATCTTCGTGGCACCAGAATTTCCGTAAAACCGGCCCCAAAATCGGCAAAAGACCGAGCAAAAAGAAACCGAAAGTCCTGAACCTGCTCATCAGCAGTTTTTCAAAACCTTTTTCGTCGATAATATTTCTTACCTTCCAGCCGACGACTGCGCTATTGAAAATAGTTGACCACAATTTGCCGCATGACAGTAATCGAATATGATTATGCGTTATATCCGGAATCGAATTCCTGTAAATATCGTCCGCCTCTGCGAGTTTGCCGAACAATCCCTGCATATCGCTGAAGTGTTCTTTATGCTCGTCGATATAGTTTTTCAGTTTATTTAAATCGCCCCTGTCGAACTGCACAAGCGAGCCGCGATTCAGCCCCTGCCAAATCAGTTTAAAATCGCCCGGACTCATCGGCAGAAACGGCAGCAGCGCAAGCCCTGCCCTGAAATCGACCGCAACAAGCCCTTTATCCGGCTCGTTTCCCGTTTCGAGACGCTTGAGACAGTTCGGCTGGCTCTTCAGTGTCGTCCATTCGTATTGCCTTGCGAATTCGTGTGCGCCGACTTCGTGCAGCAGATTTACAAATTCGTGCATAAAAATATGTTTTGTGCGATATTCCGCCGAACCGAGTTTTTCAGCGTTAAGTTTTTCCCCTCTGCGCCATTTTTTAAGCAAATCAATATGGTCGTCCACTTCCAGCCGCCACGTTCGTCCGTCAATCCATTCGCTTATTTCCCCGCAGCTGCCCATCTGATTATCGACAAACGTACCGTAAATATCGACAACGCTTCTTTCGTCGTTGAATTTTATTTTTGCCGACCTGCGGATAAATTTCTGCCACAGTGCTCCGGATTTTGCTGCTGCCGGATTAACCTGAAGCTGGAAAGGCCCGCCGAAACCGACCCAGTAAAGTAAATTACGAAACAGTTTGCTGAACCCTGACGGCGGGATAAGAATTTTGACCGCACAAATTTGACCAACCGACAATTCCGGACAAATGTTTGGACTGCCTGCCCTGAGCGCAGTCGAAGGGTCGATTTCGAGTATTTTCACCTTGTAAACCTGCCCTGCGAATCCGCCGCCGACAAAATGCTCGACAGCCAGTTTTACTTTGACTTTTTCACTTGCGCCGACAGGCTCAAAATCATAGACAAGCTCTGTCCCCGGCTCGTATCTGCCGGGGCTCTTCGGCCTTGCAAGGCCGAGCTGCTCATAGCGGGCATCTAAACTTTTGCAAAATTCCGTATTGTAATCCAAGGCCATAAAGTCTCTTGTATAGTCTTAAAGTTTTTGAAATGATACTCCGTAAGAGGTGATTTATCAATCACTTAATTGCACCAGTGTAACGAGAAACGTAATTATGCACAGAACCGTCCCGGCCATAATTCCCGCGACCAAATCGTCGATAAGAACGCCTAATCCGCCGTCGAGCTGCTGGATTTCACGTATCGGCGGCGGTTTGAGTATGTCGAAAATCCTGAACAGCACAAAAGCTCCGATTGCCGAGACGAATACCTTTTGGCTCGTTATAGCCGCCGGCAAAAGCGCCATCGCCTGGCCTGCAACTTCGTCTATCACTATCCAGCCGGGGTCTTTGACGTCGTACTGTTTTTCAGCCTCGCCCGCAAAAAGCAGACACAAAATAGAGAATAATACCATCATAAAAACGACAACCGCTCCGCGTATAATCGGCACAGGATAATAATAATGAACAGCCAGAAAAATAATCAACGTAAATAAACTGGCCAGAGTACCTGGCGCGAACGGCGAAAACCCTATGCCGAAACACGATAAAATAAGTTTTTTCGCATTCATCCCGCACCTTTTTAAAATTCAATCTGCTCTGTAGAAAAGAATACATTTAAGTCATAGGTTATGCCGATGATTGATTATAGCAAACGATTTTACAAACTTTTATCGAAAGGATGCCGCTATGG
>PGYD01000070.1 GCA_002839495.1 Planctomycetes bacterium HGW-Planctomycetes-1 | reverse complement strand
GAAAGCGTAAAATTTTCCACAGGTATACCTGTGGAAGCAGGATTAATTAACGCTGGATACTCTAATTCATAGTGGTACAGTAAATGGGGGAAGGTCATTCAGGGTCTATTGGAGCAAATTATATTGAGGCAAATGAAGCTTTGAGCAAAAAAGATTTTGTTATGCGGATTAAAATATGCAGGAAAGAGGCGAAAGAAAGCCGATATTGGTTAAAACTGGTAAATATAGACGGTAAAAAGGAACTTGAAAAGGAAAGAAATATTTTAGAAAACGAAGCCTGTGAGCTTACACATATCTTTGGTTCAATTGTAACCAAAAGTGAGTAGATCTGATATGTGTTTTAGGAACGATTAAATATGTTTGAAAATCTAATAGTAGAATTAGGTGCATTTTTTATATTTGGAGCAATAGCTGTATCTTGTTTGTTATTTTGGGAAACCCTTGAGAAAAAAGCAGGGAAAGCTTGGTCTTGGGTGATTGTGCCCCCAATTATTTTTGTTACAATAATTTTGTTAATTCTTATTTTATGTCGGCTGTTTCCGAATATGTAAGGATGTTTAAGATTTTTTAATTGAAAAATTTGAATTTGTTTAGGGTTTAGAAATTAGATATTAGGATTTTTTGAGGTTCATAATGGCAAAAGCTCATACTTATAAACGAGACCATATAAATACGGATGAGATAATACCGGCAAGGTACCTTAATACGGACAATACGGCTGAACTGGCGACGCATTGTATGGAAGACCTTGATACGGGATTTGTGAAGAAATGCAAAGCGGGCGACTGTATCGTCGCAGGCGACGATTTCGGCTGCGGCTCGAGCAGGGAACACGCCGTCTGGGCACTGCAGGGCGCCAAGGTCGGCGCGGTTATCGCAAAAACTTTTGCGAGGATTTTCTATCGCAATTGCATCAACTGCGGCTTTTACCCGATTGAGCTCGATGGTGCGACGGAAAAAATTAACGACGGCGACGAAATTGAAATAGATTACAAAAAAGGCGTTATTAACAATAAAACGCAGAAAAAAGAAATAAAGTTTAAGCCGCTGCCGGATTTCGCGATTGAAATTATCAATGACGGCGGACTTTTAGGCCATATTAGTAAAAGGTCTTGAGGCAATGACATAAATGGAGACTGCTTCTGATACAATCAAAGTATTGTACAAATTGAATGAAATAAGCACTAAAGAACTATATAAACAAGATTATTCTAAAGAAGAAGCGTTTTGGTTTGGTTTTGCTGTGGCCTGCTTATACATTTGGGATCCGAATGCAAAGATAGAAGTCCGCTTAAGTGAAATATTACGGTTATATTTAGAACCTATCCCAAAACCTCGAAAAACGTCACTTATGGCCTTGAAAACGCCAATAATGAGGGTTTTGGGATGGCTTGTAACTATATATTGTGAAAAGGTAAATCCAGAAATGAAAGTTGAAGATGAAGCAAGGTTCGTCGAGTTACTGAAAGAAAAATACCGACAAATTCGCCAAAGTGTGTTAGAAATCGAAGATACATATGAATCATCTTTAAAACTAGGTAAGATTATTCATAAAGAAAAACTTAATATTATAAAACAGGCATTAACCGCAGATAGTGTTCTTTCTTATGCTCATGCTACCGTTCCTATGCCTTTCAGATTAGTTAATGATATATAGGCATTTTACAACAAAATTGCCTTGTTTATAACAAGTTAAACTTTTTAGAGTTGTTGAAAATATATAAAAAAGATTTGGATTAATCTGTATTTGAAATTATGAAAGGAAAATAGTTAATGAAGACGTACAAGATTGCTGTGATGGGCGGCGATGGGACCGGGCCGGAAGTAACGGTCGAGGCAGTAAAGGTTTTAAAGGCTGCCGAGGCAAAGTTCGGATTCAAACTCGATATGACCGATTTCGATTTCGGCGGAGAAAGATATAAAAGAACCGGCGAGACGCTGCCGGACAGTGCGATTGAAGAATTCCGCAAATTCGACGCGATTCTGCTCGGCGCTATCGGTCATCCGGATGTAAAGCCGGGAATCCTTGAAAAAGGGATTCTGCTCAAAGCCCGTTTCGCACTTGACCAGTATATCAATCTTCGGCCGGTAAGACTCTTCGAGGGCGTCGAGACGCCATTAAAGGGCAAGGGTCCGAAAGAAATCGATTACGTTGTCGTCCGTGAAAATACCGGCGATGCATATACCGGCACCGGCGGATTTACTATGAAAGGCACGCCAAACGAAGTGGCGGTGCAATCAGCGGTCTATACGAGATTTCAGGTTGACAGATGTCTTAAATACGCTTTCGAATACACAAAAAAGTACGGCAAAAAGGCCCGCGGAGTCGGAAAAGAAAACACGCTCGGTCTTGTCGGCAAGACAAATGTTCTAACATATATTTATGACCTGTGGGAAAGAGCGTTCCACGAGATGGGGCAGAAAGAATATCCTGATATCCGCAGGGATTATTATCACGTCGATGCGACCTGTATGTGGATGGTTAAGAGTCCAGAATGGTTCGACGTGTTGGTTACCGGCAATATGTTCGGCGATATCATCACCGACCTTGGCGCCATAACTCAGGGCGGAATGGGCATCGCGGCGGGCGGAAACATTAACCCGCAAGGCGTCTCGATGTTCGAACCGATTGGCGGAAGCGCACCGAAATATACCGGAATGGGCGTAATAAATCCGCTGGCGGCAATTTGCGCAGCTCAAATGATGCTCGAAACTCTCGGCGAAGAAAAAGCAGCCAAGAAAATCGACGAAGCCGTTAGATTCGTAACCGCAAACAAGATGAAGAGCATGGCGGCTGGCAAAATGGGATTTTCAACCTCCCAGGTCGGCGACTTAGTTGCTGAAAAAGTAGCTGAATAAATTAAAAATAATCATCCCGCACCTGAAAATTTCAGGTGCGGGATTCCTTAATTTTGATTTTTAAACTTTGAATTTTAAATTTAGTTACTATGCCCGCGAATCTAACGCCAGATTATTTGAAGGCTGACAAGTGGTTCAAAGAAGCGGCCACTGACGAGGAAAGAATTCTTGCCCTTGAAGAGATGATGCGGGTCATCCCCAAACATAAGGGTACTGACCATATGCGGGCGGAGCTGAGGAGAAAATACAGCGCGCTTAAGGAATCGGCGGAGAAAAAGAAAAAAGTTTCGCACGGCCCCGACCCGTTCCATATTCCAAAAAGCGGAGCAGGACAAGTCGTTCTTCTTGGGCTTCCCAACAACGGAAAAAGCTCTATTGTAGCGGCCACTACTCACGCCAAGGCACAGGTAGCCGATTTTCCGTTCGCAACAAGTATCCCTTTGCCCGGAATGGCACAATTTGAGGACATAAAAATCGAAATCGTCGATATGCCGCCGATAACAACCGAGTACGCTCCGGCAGGAATCGTCAATACGCTTCGCAACTGCGACCTTATCGGCGTCGTGATAGATTTGAGCAGCGATATCGCACAGCAGATAAAAATCTGCTTCGACTTTCTTGGAGAAAAAAGATTGCTGCTCGATAAAGATAATACCCTCGGCAAAAAATGTTTTGTTATCGCGGCAAAGGCAGATATATCGTCTTCAGAAAAAATCGATGAGTTAAAAAAGCTGCTGCCGAAACCTTATGAAATTACGGCTGTTTCCGTAAATGACAAGGCAAGCCTTGACAAAATGCTCGCTGATATTTTTAGATTGCTCGACATTGTAAGGATTTACGCTAAAAAGCCGGGGCAGCGGCCGGATATGACCGAGCCGTTTATCCTGCCCAGAGGCTCAAACGTGATAGATTTAGCCCAATCTATCCACAGAGAACTTGCCGAAAAACTCAGGACCGCACGCTGCTGGGGCAGCGGTGTTCACGATGGCCAAAACGTACATAAGACACACATTCTGAACGATAAAGATATTATAGAACTGCACTTTGCATAAGAAACCGAAAGGATAATAAGGATGGAATGTAAGAAAAAAGAGAATATAAAATTTTGCAGTTGTTCGTATGGCGGCTGCGATAATAAAGGTATTTGCTGCCAGTGTATTCAGTATCATTTGGCATCGAAGCAGCTCCCCGGCTGCTGTTTCCCGCCCGAGACGGAAAAGACTTACGACCGCAGTTTCAGAGCATTTGCAAGAGCGTGGAAATTATAAATCTTTTAATCTCTTTATAATTTCATCAACTGCCTGTTCGTGTGTCAAATTTTGGCAATCAATTTTTATTTGGGCCCATTTTTCATAAAAAGGCGCACGCTTTTTATATAAATCGTCGATAGTCTGTCCCTTGCTCATTACAACACCTCGTATATTCAGGTCCGTAAGTCTCTTTTTTATTATTGCGAGCGGCAAGGACAAGTAAATAATTGTTCCGTTTTCTTTTAAATGATTCATCGCCTTATCGCTGTAAACCGCGCTTCCGCCTGTGGCGATAACGCAATCTGTTTTGTCGATACAAAGAATGTGCTCGGCCTCGAATTTGCAGAATTTGTCCAAACCGTCGGAGTCGATAATTTCCTGAAGTCCCCTTCCGCTAACGGCCTGTATAAAAACATCCGTATCGAGAAAATATCTGCCGAGCCTTTTGGCAAGCAGAACGCCGATAGTGCTTTTGCCGACCGCAGGCATACCTATAAGAACAATATTTTTGCTCTCGCTCATATTTTCAGATTCTTTAACTTTATCAGGTTTTCAAATGCGCGTTTGAGAAAAACGTCCGGCGATTCCGTCTCCGGATTGCCTACGACTTCGAGCATAAGCGGGCCTTTATAATCTTTCGGCCAGGCGGCAACTACTTTCTGCCAGTCGATTTTCCCTGTCAACGGAATTAAATGGTCGTCATTTTCGCCTTTGTTATCGTGCAGATGCGTCATTATAAGTTTATGACCCCATCTTTTCAAAACGGCAATTTGCTCATCGCTCCAGATAAAATCGTGCCCGCTGTCGTAGCAGAACCGCAGATATTCACAGTCAATCCGCTCGAATACAAAATCGATATAATCGCGTCTGCGGGTATTCTCGGCAGCGAGAATTACCCTCGCTTGCTGCGCAAACTCGACTATCTCGGCAACGCTGTCCAAAAGCACATCTGCCGGAGGCGGCGGATTGTCATAGGCCGGACAAGTATGAAAAACAAGTTTCGGTATTTTGTGCCTTGCGCAGTCCTCAATCCATTGTTTATGCATATCTACCATTCCTCTGCGCTCCAACTGGTTTTCAGATGAAAGCAGATGTGCCTCGGCAAATGGAACGTGAACATTATCAATTTCAAGACCGTTGTCTCGGACAATCTTCGGCAAATCATCCAGCGAACCTGTATTCGCTCTTTCCTCCGCCGCCCACCAAAGACAGGTAGTATCGAAGCCCGCGTCTTTTATAAGTTTGGCTCTCTGGCTGATGTGTAGCCGCCAGCCGAACCACGAAAAAATACCGAGCTTGGAATTATATGCGATGTTTTCAGTTCGATTCATTTTTTTTCAGAGCCGCCTCAAGAAGCCGGCGGGCATTTGCGTCATTAGGATTTATTTGTACCGCCGTACGATACGCTTTTATCGCCCCGGTAATATCGTCTTTCTTTTCGAGAAGAATACCTAAATTGCGATACATTTCAACATCGTCCGGCCTTACACTCAAAACAAAACGTATTTCTCTGAGCGCTTCATCGGTTTTTCCCATAGCCGCCAGCGTCAGTCCGAGATGGCCTCGCGCAAATACGTTATTGCGGTCAATTTCGAGCACTTTATTAAAATACTCAATGGCCCGGTCGAAATCTTTCATTTCATTAAAAGTTATGGCAAGATTCAGCCAGGCACTAACGCAGTTCGGCTTGGTTTTAATTGCCTGCTGATAATAAGAAACAGCTTCCTTGTATCGACCCTGATTCTTCAAGGCGTCAGCAAGATTACAATATGCCTGTGAAAGGTCGGGTTTGTATTTTATGGCTAATTTGAAATGTTCGACGCCCTGCTGTGTTCTGCCAATTTTCAACAAGGCGCTGCCGAGATTATTATGAACCTCAGCGGAATCAGGTTTAATTTTCAGTGCCTCATTAAAATACTTAACCGCACGGTCAAGCCTGTCCAGTTCACTCAGATAGGTTGCGTAGTTGACGAGGGTATAGAAATTATCTCCGGTAACCTGCAGAGTATGCTCAAACAGTGTCAGGCTGTTTTTCCAATATCTTAACTGCCGCCGGGCCGTTATTGCCGAAGCAAGTAATACTATGACAGCCAGCCACATCAGGATAATATTTTTGTTGTGAATAATCTCTTTCGCGCCCCAGCCGATAATAATAAACAATCCGGTCAACGTAATATATGTATATCTGTCCGCCATTGCCTGCGAACCGACCTGAACCAAGCCAATTACGGGAATAAGCGTGCCGACATACCACAACCATCCGACAGCAAGGAACTTATAACGCCTGCCGAAATATATAACCCCCGCCGTAATCAGCACGAGTAAAAAGGCGCAGATTATTACTTTCGATATTGGCAGACTACTGCTCGGATGCGGATAAAGAACCGCCAGCCTGCTCGGCCAGAACATCTTTACGATGTACATAATATAAGAGACGATGGCATTGCCTATCCTGATTGCCGGACCATAAAACTCAAAATCGCTCATCGCTCCGCCTTTTTTCTGGACGATAAACGTAATAATACTCGAAGCGAATGAGCATAAAAAAAATGGTATTTTCTCTATTATAAGTGTTTTGGAAAATTTCCGCTCAAGCGGCCAGTAATCCAGCAGCAACAGCACAAATGGCAAGGTAACAAGCATCGGTTTGGACATAAGACCGAGAACAAAAAATACAATCGCCAGTAAATAATAACGTTTAGCCCCGCCAACATTTATCCGTCCGTAGCCCTGCGAAGGCGAACCTTGGCGGGGTTCGTTTTGTTTAGCCCCCACCCCTGCCTGCCCATCCGAAGCATTGCGAAGGCGGGCGGTGGGGGTTCGTTTAGCCGTTGCCGTTCCGGCAACGTATTGAACATAAGCCCACATTGTCAAAAACCAAAAGAAGGTACTTAGCACATCTTTCCGTTCGGCTATCCAGGCAACCGATTCTACGTGCAGAGGATGAATCGCAAAGGCCGCCGCGACAAACGCGCTCGGCCATAGTGATTTTGTCATTATTTTCAGAACATAGAATAAAATCAGGGTATTTAAAATATGAAAGAGAACATTTACAAGATGATGGCCGCCCGCCCAGTCGCCGAAAAGCTCCCAGTCGAGAATATGGCTCAGCCAAGTTAGCGGATGCCAGTTGCTCGCATGGCCTGTCGTAAAAGCCCAACGAACATTCTTCCAGTTCAGGCCGGTCTGGACATTTATATTGTCGGTAACATAATCGGTATCGTCATATCTGATAAAGTCGTAACTATATACCGGCAAATACACCACGATTATCGCCGCAACAAGACAGATACTTATCAGCGAAGAACTGTATCCGTGAGGTTTTTCAGGCATTTTTCAACTCTTAAATGTGAATTTTCTGCCTGTAAGCTGCTCATAAGCCTCGATATATTTTGCGCTCGTCTTTTCGCAAACATCTTTAGGCAGTTCTATACCTTTTCCGGACTTGTCAAAGTTAATACTTTCGAGATAATTCCTGACGAATTGCTTGTCATAACTTTCCTGGTCTCTGCCCGCCTCGTATTTATCCGCAGGCCAGAACCTCGACGAATCCGGCGTAAGCGCTTCGTCAATCAGGATGATTTTACCGTCGATTTCGCCCCATTCGAATTTCGTATCCGCAAGGATTATCCCTCTTTTCTCGGCGTAAGCGGATGCCTTTTTGAATATTTCAATACTTTTATCCCGCACGTATTCAGCGTTCTTTTTGCCTATTATTGTGACGCATCGGTCGAAATCTATATTTTCATCGTGTGCGCCGAGCTCTTCTTTGGTCGCTGGAGTAAATATCGGTTCCGGAAGTTTATCGCATTGTTTCAGCCCCGCCGCAAGCTTATGCCCGCAAACCGTATGATTCTCCTTATATTCCCGCCAGCCTGAACCGGCGAGAAAACCGCGGACTACGCACTCGACAGGCAGGACTTTTGTCTTCTTAACAAGCATAGTTCTGCCGAAAAGCTGCGAAACATTGTCGCAAAAAGGCTCGGGAAAATCCTTTATATCGTCGCTTATCAGATGGTTTTCAACGGTATCGGCCAGGAACTCGAACCAGAACTTCGAAATCTGCGTTAGAACAATGCCTTTATATGGGATT
Organism: Planctomycetes bacterium HGW-Planctomycetes-1; assembly: GCA_002839495.1. Lineage (GTDB taxonomy): Bacteria > Planctomycetota > Phycisphaerae > Sedimentisphaerales > UBA12454 > UBA12454. Next base: position 471 of record PGYD01000070.1, on the reverse strand, counting down.
CCGTTTTTCATAATCACATCGAACGCACTGATTCTGTCCGAAGCGGCTATGAGCAGTCTATCGCCCAAGTCATAAATATCCCGAACTTTGCCGTGTTTAGGACTAGTGCCGGCAATATTGGTCTGTAAAATAACTTCAGCCATTTCGTACCCTTTCAGATTTGTCCGCTATATTAAGCTACAACACCTGTACTGTCAAGATGATACAGTTCTTACAAATATCCCGCTTTTCCCCCGCGCCTTCAAAATATTCAAAAAATTATAGAATAACAGAAGGTGCGGGATTTATCTTTTATTTCGAGGGCGGAAAAGATATACTATTACCTTTATTAAACTTACGCCCAAACACTCTACAGGAAAGGAAATTTATGAATAGTTTTAAAAATATTTTACTAATAACAGCCGCCGTTCTTTTAATCGCCTCCGCCGCTGAAGGCAAGAAAAAAACAAAAGAAAAAGCTCCCGAAGCCCC
>PGYD01000069.1 GCA_002839495.1 Planctomycetes bacterium HGW-Planctomycetes-1 | reverse complement strand
AATGTATCCTATCGGGGTCGAGAATGTCTCTCGGCCCCGTTTTTTTATAAAAAATTACAATAAATAACTTGACATCTTGTATAGCATAGGCTATACTTACTAATGAGGTAAGGAATTACCGACATCAGGTTGAATTGATAAGTTTGGAACGGCTATAAGTCGTTGCAAAAGCACATACGCCCCCTGATGTTCCGCCAAGGATGGCAGCGGTTTTGCTGATGGTAAGTAAAGCCGATTGGCACTGGATATGGCAGAACGTTTAATCAGGAGTAATTGTGATGACTTATGAAGTTGATTTTGAAGAAGCATTGAAACTCTTTGAATCTTATGGCTGGAAACTGAAAAAGATTTATGAGCCTTATAGGGTATTCACAAAAGAAGGCCAATTACCGTGGCTTATACCTGTGAGGAATCGAAAAGTAAGTATAGAATATATCCAGAAATTTAAAAATTTCATTCAGGGCCAAAATGAAGCATAAAATAGACAAACCGTTTAATGTCTCAACATTACACAAAGCCGAAAAAATTACCAGCCAATATCGCATAATCCTCGAAAAAAATGAAAAGCTTGGTTTTATCGGCAGTTCCGTCGAACTGCCCGGCGTTTTTGCCGACGCTAAAACACCTGAAAAATGTTTTAAGGCTACTGAACAGGCATTAACGATAGCTGTAGCTACAATGCTTGAAAATGGCCAAATACCGCCTTTACCGGCTTCAGATGAAAAACGCACAGTACAGGTAAATGTCAGACTAACAGCTGAAGAAAAAATGCTAATCTCGAATGCTGCAAATAATTCAGGATTTAAAGGTGTTTCGGACTTTATTCGCAGTACAACATTAAATAAAGTATTTTCACATTGATATATTGGAAATAAGACAATAGTTGACCTGACATAAATTTAGCTGTATCCTATCGGGGTCGAGAATGTCTCTCGACCCCGTTTTTTTTTATGGAAAGATTAAATTGGCAAAAAAGAAAAGTACTGCAAAAAAGAAGACCGTTTTAACAGCAAAAAAATTCGTCCTTGAATCGGCGAAAATCGCTCTCGAAAGGCACTGCACCGATGTGGTTGCCCTTGACCTTACCGGCAAAAGTCCCGCAACGGATTACTTCCTTATCGCTACCGGCACAAGCGACCGGCAAACTCGCAGCGTCGCCGATGAGATTACGGAATTCGGAAAAAAGCATAATTTCAGAATCTTCGGCCGGGCAGGCTACGAACAGGGTAAATGGGTTCTGCTCGATTTTGTCGATGTCGTTGTTCATCTGTTCGATGCCGAATTCAGACAATACTACGATTTGGAACTGCTCTGGGGAGACGCAGAGAAATTGAAGATTAAAGATTGAAGGTTATATGAAACCTGCAATTGAAATAATTTCGGAAAGAATATCTGGTGCCATTCAAAAGGCGACCGGCCAAAATGTCCCCGCAATCGTAACTGCCGCGACAGATGCCAAATTCGGCGATTATCAAAGCAATAACGCCCTTGCATTGGCGAAACAGCTAAAAGCAAATCCCCGCCAGCTTGCCGAAAAAATCATAGCAGAACTGCAAATCGACGATATCTGCCAAAAGCCGGAAATCGCAGGAGCGGGATTCATAAATTTAAGACTCAAACCGGAATTCGTCATAGAAAACCTGAAAAAACTGAACTCGAGCAAAGAAGCTCTCGGAATAGAAAAAGCAAAAAAGTCTCAAACTGTCGTTGTTGATTTTTCCGGCCCCAATATCGCTAAGGCAATGCATGTAGGCCATTTGAGAAGCACTATCCTCGGCGACTGCATCTGCAGAATGCTCGAACAACAAGGCCACGATGTAATCCGCCAAAACCACATCGGCGACTGGGGGACGCAATTTGGAATGCTTTGCTGTGCGTTATATGAGAAGAAGGCTGAAGAGGAGACCAGGAAAGGAAAAGGAGCTTGGGACTACAAGGTCTTGGCTGACTTAGAGGCATTCTACAGAGAAGCACAGGAACTTTATAACAAAGACGAAGAATTCAGACAAAGAGCTCGTGATGCAGTTTTGAAACTGCATACGGGAGATCAAATGTGGCTGAGCTACTGGGAGGATATAGTCAAATGTTCCAAAAGACACTATGAAGAGATTTACAGAGAACTTAATGTAAGTTTAACAGATAAAGACGTTCGTGGAGAAAGTTTTTATAAAGATAAACTTGCTGATGTTGTAAAAGAACTAAAAAAACTCGGTCTTGCAGTTGAATCAGATGGGGCGATTTGTGTATTCCCAGAAGGGTTTAAAACAAAAGAAAGTGAGCCTTTGCCTTTTATTATTCAAAAATCCGATGGGGCTTTCCTTTACGCAACGACGGATTTGGCGGCAATCAGGTACAGGGTAAACGAATTAAAGGCCGACGAAATAATTTATGTAACAGACGCCCGGCAAAAACTGCATTTTGAAATGCTCTTTGCGGTAGCAAAAATGGCGGGTTGGGTAAAGGATACAAAGCTCGTTCATATTACATTCGGAAGCGTTTTAGGCGAAGACGGCAAACCCTTGAAAACCCGTTCAGGCGAAAACGTAAAATTAAAAGAACTTTTAGACGAGGCGGTTAAAAGGGCAAAATCTGTCGTTGAAGAAAAAAATCCAGAACTGAAGACAAGCGAAAAAGAAACTATCGCAAACGCCGTCGGCATCGGTGCGGTCAAATATGCCGATTATTCAAACAATCGAACAAGCGATTACATATTCAGTTTCGACAAGATGCTGGCTATGGACGGCAACACTGCTCCTTATATGCAGTACGCTTACGCAAGGGTTAAATCCATAGGCAGAAAAGGTGAGGAAAAAGGAATCAATACTGTCGGCGAACTGAAAGGCATAAAGGAAATTTATCTTAACGAACCGGCAGAGCTTGAGCTTGCAAAGCAACTCATCCGATACGGCGAGGCGTTCAATTCGGCGATTGCAGATTTTAAGCCTAATTTCCTTACCGGCTATCTGTACGAACTGGCCGCCAAATTCAGCGCGTTTTACAATGCCTGTCCCGTTCTTGATGCGGAGCGGAAAATCAGACCGTCGAGGCTGCTTCTTTGCGAACTGACGGCACGGACAATCCGGCACGGCCTTGAAAACCTGCTCGGCATTAAAACCATTGAAAGGATGTAATAATTTACGCTTGTAATTACAGATAAAGAAGATAATATTTAGAATATTATGGCTTATTTACTTAAACAAAAAATTCCGCAATCCCGACTGGCTGACTTTTGTAAAAAAAACCACATAAAAAAACTGTTTGTTTTCGGCTCTGCTCTTGGCGGTCATTTAATGCCGGAAAGCGATATCGACTTATTGGTAGAGTTTGACCCTAAACATATACCGGGATTATTCTCTATTGTTAGAATGGAGATGGAGCTTACCGAAATGCTGGGGCGAAAAGCCGATTTGAGAACATTTGAAGATTTAAGCCCTTATTTTCGAGATGAGGTTGTAAAAAATGCCGAGCTTCAATATCAATCCTGAAGACCAAATCAGATTACGTCATATGCTCGATGCTGCTATGGAAATCCAGCAATATGCTCAATCTTCCATACGACAGGATTTGAACCGTGATAAAAAATTGGTTCATTCTCTCGTACGTCTTCTGGAAATTATAGGCAAAGCAGCCTCGCAAACATCAAAACAGCTTCGTGATAATGTCCCTTCTATTCCTTGGCCTGTTTTAATCGGAATGAGGAATCGTCTCATACACGCATACTTTTCTATTAACCTTGACGTTGTTTGGAGCACCTCTACCGAAGATATTCCACCGTTGATTGAAGAATTGAGCAAACTTTTTAACAAGCATTATGAAAATAATCAGTGACACTTTTTTGGTCAGTACAAACAAACGCAATGAACTTGTCGATATCACCGGCAAGGTCGAAAAGGCCCTCGCTGAGTCCGGCATATCCGAAGGCAGCGTCATAGTTTATTGTCCGCATACAACGGCGGCGATAACCATCAACGAAAACGCCGACCCGGATGTCGTGCACGATATCTTGCTGACGCTCTCTGCTCTTATCCCGCAAAACAGGAGCGGCTATCGGCACTCCGAAGGCAATTCCGACGCCCACGTCAAAAGCTCAATCCTCGGATGCAGCCAGACGGTTCTGATAAGCGGCGGACAGATGCGGCTTGGCACCTGGCAGGGTATTTATTTCTGCGAATTTGACGGCCCCAGAAAAAGGACTGTTATCGTCCAAATAACAGGGCAATAAAAATCCGAAATCCGAATATCTAAATCCGAAACCCCTGTGAGGTAGTTGCGACACCTCACGGGGCAGGCAAATCCGAATCACCAAAATCCAAAAAGGGCTGAAACAAAGCTGTTTTGAACATTTGCGTTTCGTATTTTGAACTTGTTTAGAATTTAGGATTTCGTGCTTTGGATTTTTCCGTTTATTCTGCGCATAAAAATGGCGAGACGGCCAAAGTGGCTGGGGGGAACCACTGTTTTGACACTGCCTCGCCGAGGTTCTTAAACTGCTTTGCGCAGTATATTTACAACGATGGGTATTATACCAGTTTTAAAGAGCAAAGTCAATCGAATTTCCAATGAGAAACATCCTATAAAACAGAATCCCAAAGGCCTGTCAAGCCCTTTATCGTAAAAAAATGCGAAAACTTTAGGCTTGAATTACCCTTTTTTACGCCTTAGATTATGTATGTTAATCCGCTGAAACCGGATAAAATTACTGACAATTTCCCCTTATATTTTCACAGGGAGCTGCAATAAATGACTAAAAGGAGCGATTCGGCCGTTACCGAAAAAATCAAAGGCACCGCCAAGGCTATACAGGACAAGATATTAAAAAAGCAAAAGCCGACTATGTCCACGCCTGTCCGCTCGCTCGGCAATGTTAAATACCGTTCCGACCACGGACATTTCGAGATTCTCGGAAAAAACAAGGTCAGAACCCTGACGGTAAGTACGGTCAAGACCTTCGCCCAGACACTAAAAATGATGTCTCTTTCCAAGGAGCTTATCGAAAAAAGCGATATGGCCACCAAAAGAGAGGCCTATTATATCTCGAAAAACTGGGGCAAAGCAGGTTTTGCCGAACAGCCCGAATCCGACACGATTATGGACGATGTCGAGGCGATGTTCGGCGTCAACCGTGAGCAGCTAAAATTTATCCCCGAAGAAAAAGGAGGCGAAGTCGCAGGCAACCTTATCGTCATAGATTCCGACGCTAAAGGTAAAAAACTGAAAATCGACTGCACACGGTTCGGCTCCGGCTCATATTCCATTCCTATCGACGTCGAAGACCTCGAATTTTCAAGCAACGCAAAATTTATCCTCGCCATTGAAACGGCCGGTATGTTCCAAAGACTCGTAAAATACGACTATTGGGACAAAAATAAATGCATCCTGATAAGCATGGGAGGCGTTCCTACGCGAGCGTGCCGAAGGTTTGTCCGCAGGCTCTCGGATAAACTCAAAGTGCCGGTTTATGCCTTTGTCGATGGCGACCCTTACGGTTATTTCAATATTTACAGGACACTGAAGGTCGGCTCAGGAAATGCGGCACATTTAAACGAGTTTTTCTGTGTTCCCAAGGTGAAATTTCTCGGCGTAACCCCGCAGGATATTATCGATTACAAGCTGCCGACGCATCCTTTGAAAGATGTGGATATAAAACGCGCCAAAGATGCCCTGAAAAACGACCCGTTTGTAAAACATCACAAGCCCTGGCAGGCCGCGATAAACCAGATGCTGAATATGGGCGTTCGTGTCGAGCAGCAGGCCTTTGCCAAGCACGGCCTGGATTATGTCGTGAGCGAATATCTGCCTCGCAAACTCAAAAATACGGCAAAGTTTCTGCCCTGATGAAAAATACTAATGAATAAAATTGCTGACAATCTGCAAAAGGTCCGTAACAACATAGCCGCTGCCTGTGCCAGATGCGGACGAAAAGATTCTGAGATAACGCTTGTCGTCGTAACAAAATCGGCTAACTTCGATGCCGTAAAACAAGTTGTGCACCTCGGGTGCAGCGAACTCGGCGAAAACAGGGTCCAGCATCTGAAAATTACTGCCGACGACATAGAGATTTTCCTGCAGCAGAATCCCGACGACCCTGCCCTGCCGAAGAAAATTAACTGGCATATGATAGGTCATCTTCAAAGGAACAAGGTTCGCCAGCTTTTGAGAACTTCGCAAATAATCCACTCGGTCGATACCCTTCGGCTTGCCGAGGAAATAAGCAAAAACGCCGAAAAACTCGACCTCTGCCCTAAAATCCTGATGCAGGTAAATTGTTCGGAAGAACCCCAAAAATACGGCGTTCCGGTGGGCGCCGCGATTCATCTGGCCGAGCAGATTGTTACTATGCCGAACATCAAGCTCGTCGGCCTTATGACTATGGGCCCTCTTACACTCAACAAAGACGCTGTAAAAGCCTCGTTCGCGCGCGCGCGGGAACTGTTCGAGGAAATTCGAGGAGAAAAAATCGCAGGGGCGGACTTTAAACACCTCAGTATGGGAATGAGTCAGGACTACGAAATCGCCATCGAATACGGCGCAACGATTCTTCGCATCGGCTCAGCGATATTCGCCTGATTGTCCTGCGCTTGCCGTTAAGGCTTTTTGCCTGTCGGCCAATTCGAAAACGCAAGAATGCACAGCATTATCATTGTACCGAAAGGCGCCAAAAGAAGCAGGCCGAACGCCCCGCTGTATCCGACTTTTGAAAAAATCCGCCACCACAAAAACAGCTTGAACAAAAACAGCGGGACAACAAAAAGAAAAACAGACAGTAAAAAAAACATCACGACAATCGGCACCGCCAGCGCTTCGGGATTTCCGCAGCCAAGCATATTCGTTTCCTCCCAAAAATAACTGTTAAAGACCGATAAAATCCTAATATATCTGATATTTTTCGTCAAGCCTTCTTTTAAGCATAAGTCGAACCCCAAAACTGTCGAAATAAGTGTGTATTAAAAAATATAGTAAAAAAATGACGGAAATCCTTACAAAACCAAACAAAACTGATTCCATTGATGCTTTAGTCATCTGCGGAACAGAAACTGTTTGTCCTGAAATTCAGAAAATTATCGACATCGAAAACTTCAGTTGGCAAAACGCCGACATTGACAGCTTCCCACAAATAGAATTGAACCCTGATGTAATCGCCGCCGCGATAATCGATGCCGAATCCGTAACAGAGCGGCAGCAGAAAAAATTATTCGAGATTATCGAACGGCTCGACAAGGCGAATATCCCGACCGTGCTGTATGGAAACTGCGATAATATCGATACAGACAAATTCAAAACGCTTAACGTAATCGAAAAAACGTCCGCCCGACAGATTGTTCCCGTCATAAAAATAAGCAATGTTTACAGGAAACGCGCTATTGCGATAAAAAACGGTAATAAGAATAATTACGCTCAACAGCTCGAAAACCAGTTGAAAATGGCCGGAGCCGTACAGCGGGATTTTCTGCCGCAGTCGCTGCCGGATAGTGATAAAATAAAATGGTCTGTTGCGTTTATGCCCGCCGACTGGGTCTCAGGCGACATTTACGATATCGCACGGCTGGACGAGCGGAATATAGGATTTTATCTGGCCGATGCGGTGGGGCACTCGATGCCGGCCGCCCTGCTGACGATGTTTCTCAAACAGTCGATTCAGATGAGACAGACTCTCGGCAACGAATATAAAATATTTTCGCCTTTGAATGTAATAGACAGTCTGCACCAGAAAATGTTCGCTCAGCACCTAAGCGGCTGCCAGTTCGCGACCTGCTGCTATTGCCTGCTGAACACACAAACCCTGAATTTATCCTACTGCAGGGCAGGCCATCCGTATCCGATTTTGATAAGGAAAAATAACCCGCCGCGGCAGCTTCAGACGACAGGTTCGCTGCTCGGCGTTTTCGATAATGCCCATTTCGAACAGGCTTCTATTCAGCTCGAACCGGGCGATAAACTGCTTTTGTATTCCGACGGAGCAGAACCGTTTATCGGCTCAGTTGAAAACAACAGGCCATTCGAGCTCACCGAACAATTCCTCGGCATTGCAAACCTGCCCGCTTCTCAAATGACTGCGGAATTCGAATCAATTGTTAAGCAAAACAAGGATTCGGCTGAAAACGACGATACCACTTTGATTGTGCTTGAAATCCTGTAAACCTGCCTGCTAAAAAATCTTTCCGGCAATATATCTTGCGCTGATTATTATATCTATAAAAATCGCCGGATATAAAACGAGCATTCTTGTGCCGTGCCAGACAAGCTTAGATTGGGCGATAAAATAAATCAGTAAAACTGCCGCGACCCCGGCCCCGTACAGGCCGAGAGACCGAGGAAAGACGCCTGCTTTGCCCATAAGTAAAATATTCAGCAAGGCCGCCAGAAGCAAAACCGCCACCGACGTCAAAAGCCATTTCGAGTCCGATGCGCCGGAAAGAATAAGAGCCTCAAGGCCTTCGGCAATCAGCAGAGAACATATAAGCACGGGTATAGAAGCCCATATTACGGGCGGCACATTAAGAATCGGCGTTAAAAACGCGGCAAAAAACGTTAATATAAATAGCGCCATCGTCCATGTCCTGCTCGTTCTGATAAGCAGTATAAAACCTATAGCCAGCCCCGCTATGGATATGTGGTAAAAGCCCGGCGAAAAAATGTCGGGTTTTACATTTGTCAAATTTATAAGTCCCGTTAGCCCCTGAACTGTAAGCGAGGTATGCAGCGGCACAGGATAAAACTGCATTCCCGCCGCAACCTCATAGGCGGACAGAACAAAAAGAATCGGCAGCAGTAAAAACAGCCCCGAAAAAGCCTTGATAACACTCGGCTTGAATTTCGCCCAGTGATAGAAAAAAACGGCCGGTATGAAAAACCACGGAACAAAAGCGTTAATCATGCCCGCGGCCGGG
>PGYD01000068.1 GCA_002839495.1 Planctomycetes bacterium HGW-Planctomycetes-1 | reverse complement strand
GTGAAAAATGGAAACAATCGAACATAGATTTAATTGGTTTTTTGATATTTTTGCCGGGGCAGACAAACAGCGGCTTGACAAGATTATCGACAGATACACTAACACCGCTGACAAGACGGCGCATCGAGTCGGACGTTCTAAGCCTTCGCATTCTGACAGGCAAATTCATTTTGCTTTCCTTTTATTTGGTCATCGGTTAAATAACAGTCTGGCTCGAGACGCGAATCGCGCATATTAGTGCCGCAAATTTTAAGCCAATTACAATTTTTACATCTGTCGGGAGCGGATTTTGTTTTTTCCGTGAATATATTCAAAGATTTTTTCAGGATTTCTTCAAGCTTTATTTCTGTTACATTTCCCAATGAGAAATTTTGCCAGAACTGGTCGGGGTGGACATTGCCGGCAGAGTCGATTGCGAGAATTTTTGTGCCGATTTTGTTGCCTCCGAATTTCGCAAGTAAATCCAGAGTTTTTTCATATTGCGGGGAATTTTCCTGTTTCAATCGGCTTAAAATGAACGGCCCATCGGCGTGATTGCCGACAGTTAGGACTTCTGTAACTCCTTGTTTAGCATAATCTTGCGCACAATCAAGAATGTCGTTTAAGGCTTGTATGGTTTGGGAAGCGGTGCATTTGAGGTTGTTTTTGGCGGCTTGGCCGGTGGAAATTAAATGGTAAAAACAGATTCTCTGAACATTCAACTGCGCGGCGAGAGAAAAGATATATTTTATCTGATTAAAATTGCGATTTGTGATTGTAAAACGCAGGCCTGTTTTAAGATTTGCATTTTTGCAAAATTTTACGGCGGTGATTGCTTTTTCGAAACCGCCGATTGTGCCGCGGAATTCATCGTGAGCTTTTCGGTCGCCGTCGATTGATATGCCGACGTAATTTACGCCTGTGTCGAAAAGTTTTTCGGCGATTTGGGAGTCGATTAAATTTCCGTTCGTCGAAAGTACGGTGCGAAGGCCGAGGCTGTGAGAAAAATCGAGAAGCTCGAATAAATCCATTCTTTCGAGAGGTTCGCCGCCGCTGAAAAGGACAACAGGACATTTGACTTCGGCAAGCTGAGTTAAAAGCTGTTTTGCATCGGCGGTATTTAATTCGCCGCTGCTTTCGCCGTTTTTACTGTAGCAATGCAGGCAATTCTGACTGCATTTGTCTGTGCAGTTGTAAACTATGACGGGGCCGAGGCCGCTGTCGCTCCGATAGCGGAATCTGTCCGATGGGTTTTCTATGCCGAGATATAATCTTGAGATACTAATCATAATTTTTAAAAAGATTACCGCTCCCTAACGGTCGCGGCTCTGTTACTCCCATCATTGCTTTAATCAAACCATCAATCGTATATTCCTTTGCTTCGATGGTTGGTTTTACGCCGAATTTTTTCAAAGTTTCGGCAGTGGTCGGGCCGATTGAGGCGATTTTTATATTTTGCACGGATTTCGGGTCAATATCTTCAAAGAAACACTTAACAGCAAAGCTGCTTGCGAAGGTGAGCCAGTCGAAATTGCCATTAAGAGACCCTTCGCTTCGCTCAAGGTGACAGTTTTGGGGCAGCTTTTCGGCGGTATAAATTGAAACTGTTTTGACCTTTGCGCCGGGCAATTGGAGTTTGTCGGCTATTGCCGAGCGCAAAAGCAGGATTTTTTTGCCATTTGGCTTGTATTTTTTTATAAATTCTTTGGCCAAGTCGCTTGACGTAAATTTTTTCGGCACAAAATCCGCGCTAACACCGAAATCTTCAAGAGCGTTTGCGGTTTCGAAGCCGATGCAGGCGATTTTTGCGGAGGCGAAAATGCGTGAGTCCTTATTTAATCTTTTCAACGCATTGAAAAATAATTTTACGCCTGTGGGGCTTGTGAAAAAGACCCAGTCGAATTTTTTTATTCTTTCGATAATCTGTTTAACTTCTTTTTTTCCGGTCAGGTCTTTTATTTTGAAAGTCGGGCAGCTAACAGCGCAGGCGCCGCGAGCGGAGAGTTTAGAGGCAAAGTCAGCATTGCCGAGGCGGTCGCGGGTGAGTAAAACTTTTTTGCCGAATAATGGATTGTGCCAAAGGCGGCTGATACAATTTTTACCAATGAGCAGTAAGGCGGGAGGAGCGATATTTCCCTTTGCGCATTTTTCGGCGATGTTGGAAACAGTACCGCTGACGATTTTCTGGTTTGCAAGCGATGCGTTCGAAACGACAATCGCTTTATCAGCGGCTGAAAGGCCCGATTTGACCAGTTTTCGGCAGATTTGCCTCATATTTTCAACGGCCATATAAAAAACTATTGTGCCGTTGAGTTTGGCAAGGCTTTTAAAATCGATGTCGGTTTTTTTGCCTGATGCTGTACGGCCAGTGATGAATGTTACGGCTGATGCGGTGTTTCTGTCGGTAAGGACAACGCCCGCACAAGCGGCGGCGGCCGAGGCGGCGGTGATGCCGGGGACGATTTCAAAATCGATATTATTGCCGATTAAACATTTCAATTCCTCGGTCGCCCTGCCGAAAATCATCGCATCGCCGCCTTTGAGCCTAACGATGGTTTTGTGGATACGGGATTTTTTGATAAGCAGCTTGTTTATATCGTTTTGCTTCGAGGAGCGTTTTGTATGTTCTTTTCCAACGTAAAGAAGCTCGGCAGTTTCAGGAACGAGGCTCAGCAATTCGGGGCCGATGAGTCTGTCGTAAAGGACGCAATCTGCGCGGCGGAGGATTTGCCATGCACGGAGGCTGATAAGGCCGCCGCTGCCGGGGCCTGCGCCGACAATATATACTTTCGATTTTCTATTCATTTTTCAGCAGCTTTCCTGCGCCGGCCTTTAAAAGTTCATCCGCTAATTGTTCAGCGACTTTTTTAGCGGATTTTAGAGCGCCCTGCTTTTTTCGATTAATAAATTTTCGGCCGTTTTCGTCGGAGACAAATGCGTAAACTGTAATATTGTCGCCGGTAATCTGAGCGAATACGCCTGCCGGAACGTGGCAGCCCGCTTTGAGCCTGTGAAAAACGAGCCTTTCCGTGTCAGATGTAATTCGGGACGGCTTGTCATCAATCTCGGCAAGCAATTTTAAGGTCGCGCTATCGCCTGCCCTTGCCTGGACGGCGATTGCGCCCTGAGCGGGAGCAGGAATAAATTCAGTCGGGTCGAAACTTAAGGAAATTTTGTCGATTAATCCGAGCCTTTCAAGACCTGCATAAGCAAGAACGGTACCATCAAATTGGCCTTTTTCGACCTGATTTATTCTTGTCGGGACATTGCCTCTTATCGGCTCGCATTTCAAATCGCTTCTTGCGTGCAAGAGCTGGGCCTTTCTGCGAAGGCTCGATGTTCCGATTTTTGCACCTTTGGGCAAATCTTTCAGCGACTCGATTTTGCCTGTGCAGATGAGACAGTCCTGACAGAATCTTCTGTCCAGAACAGCGGCGGTAACGATTTTGTCATTCGCCCCTATCGGTAAATCTTTATAACTATGCACGGCGATGTCGGCTTTGTTCTGACGCAAGGCATTCTCGACGGCGGCAGTGAAAAAACCGGTTTCAGATAATTTCCACAAGGGCTTTTTTTTGTCGATGTCGCCTTCACTTTTTATTTCGACTATTTCAAATTCGAGAGCGGGATTATGCTTTGCGATTTCATCGACAACAATCTGCGTCTGAATAATCGCTAGGTTACTCGAACGGGTTGCAATGCGGAGTTTGTTCATCCCGCACCTTTTGAGTATTCTTCGAGTATACTGTTGGACTTGTAAAATTGCAAGAATAGACATACGGATTGAATATGCAAATGAAAATTTGAACAAGAAAAAGGTGCGGGATTCATCGGACCTGCGCCTTTAAATTTTCAAGCCAGCGGGCAAAGGTCCGCAGGTGCTCGGCAATCAGCGTTTTCACTTTCGGGATTTGGCCTCGACGCTTGCGGTTATTGATATTTATGATTGCGTTAAGACTGTCGATATTAAACAGCTTTATACCTTCTATATTTTCGGCCTTTTTTTCGATGTTGGCCGGAACGGATAAATCTATTAAAATCAAGGGCTTATGACAATTTTCAAGATTGGCCGCCGTTATAATGGGCTTTTGCGAAGAGGAAGCGGTAAAAACAACGTCAGCGTCTGAAATATGATTTTCCAATTCATTTAAGGGCAAGAATCGCCCTGCCTGATTTCGCTCGAGCAATTTTTCAGCGGCATCTTTGTTCCTGGCGACAATGATAATATCTTCGGCGTTTTTTCTGATTAGATGTCTTACGATGAGTTCGGCGTTTGAGCCGGAACCTATTATAAGGATTTTCGCATCGGCGATATTGAAATTGACAGCGGCAAGCTCGACGGCGGCCTGCGCGATTGAAAGAGCGCCGGTGTTTATATCGGTGTGAGTCCTGACGGCTTTGGCGAGGCGAAAGGCGCTGTGCAAAAGACGATGAAACATAAAACCTATCATATCGCAGCGAATCGCAAAACTGTAAGCGGATTTCAACTGAGCAAAGATTTCATTTTCGCCGATGATTTGCGACTCGATTCCGGCGGCTACACTGAAAAGATGTTCGGCGGCGCCAACGCCCCGAAAAGTCTGTTTGTATTCGCTCCAGCCATTATAAGAAATAAATTCATCGACAAACGCCGAGATATCGAAATCATCGACGAGGCAGAAATAAAATTCGAGCCTGTTGCAGGTATTCAGGAGCAGCGCATCGCTGATTTGAGGATTTTCAAGACAAGTGCGGAGGAAAAGTTCCTGCCGAGTCGGGTCAAGAACGAGTTTTTCCCTTACGGCGGCGGGACAAGTCCTGAAATCAACGCTTTGGCAGAATAAATTCATCCCGTTAGAAATCCTTTTTACATTATAAACTTCGATATTTTAATCCAGTTAAAAATCTTCTTTTCTATTTACGATTTCTAACGGGATTCATAAAATTTCACTTTTAAGAGGAATGGCTGTGCAAACCTGCGAAAATTTTCGCGAAATTCACCAGCAAAACACTCATAATAATCAATATAAAGCCGAAAATAATCCAAATACTATTTAAACGCAAAAATTTTTGTTTGTAAAGGTATCTGAAATGGAGAAAAGCGGCGAAAACGAGCCAAACGGCAAGGGAAAAAGTCTCTTTGGGGTCCCAGCCCCACCAGTCGCCCCAGGCGGAGGCCGCCCAGATACTGCCGATAGCAATCCCGGCCGTTAAAAAGACAAAGCCGGTGCAGGAAAACTTATAGGCGGCATCTTCGGCCGGCGGATTTTTGCCGAATAAATATTTTACCGCGCAGAAAGCGGCCCTTGCAAAGAAGACATAAGAAAGAAAACAGGCAAAGACGTGAGGAATAAAGAAAACGCTTTTCAACTGCGGCGGCAGCGATACAAAACCAAAGATGAGAACTGTCGCGATGAGCAGTATAATTATCGCGGCGATATCGAACCTGTCAGGCTTGAAACGAAACAGGCCGAAGATGCCGATGCATCCTATTATATATCCGGCATAAAGCGTGCAGGGACAATTTGTAAACCCTGCCGCAAGGACGAGCAGAGCGCCGACGTAAACGGCGAGCGGCCATTGAGCGGTATAGATTTCCCTAAATAGAGACAGGCCCGCGATAATCAGCAGAGCGACACAAACCCAAAGCCATTTTCCTGCGGAGACGACAAAAAACCACTGCGACCATTCATCGCCCATAACGGCGCCGATGATACACAAACCCGCCAGAGCCATCAGCAGAGCTGTGCCGGTAATAAGACAAAGCTTTTTTAACCTGTCCATATCTGACCCCTGTTAAGGACGTAAATATATAAAGAAGCATGAAGTAAAGAAATGACCGCTCCCTTACGGTCGCGGCTCTGTTGAGTTTCCTTGCATCATTACCTCTTTACTTCCTTACTTCTTTATTTTCACAACAGGATAGCAAATCAGGAGCGGTTTTGCATTAAATTTCGCCGGCATCGGCAGAAAAAAACAGGGTCTTGAAATGCTATTGCAAATAGTTCTATTTGCGCTATAATACGCTTTCTACGTATCTGTTTAGAATCTTTAACTATATTTACGACAGGAGTTTAAAGCAATGACAGCTATAAGTCAGCCGCAAACCGATTTATTCAGTGCTGAAACAATTACACTCAACGACATACTGGCGACGGCCGAGTATGTAAATTCGAGCGAGCGAAATAAAATTTCATTCGCGGAAAAGACGGAACCGGAACTATCCAAGCCGGGCAGGAAGAACTATCTGGCAATCGGAGCAGCTCTGGCGATTTTAGACAAATGCCCGCAGGCAATCGAAGTGCTCGAAAAGGCCGACGACAGCAAGGAAAAATTTATCGAGCTTGCTTTCTGTTTCCGCAAGACAGGGCAGTACGACAAGGCCATCGCCGCGCTGGATAAGGCGGCCAAGGCCGGCACCGATTCGCTGCTGGTCAACTGCTCAAAGTCCGCAGTGTACCGCGTCAAGGGCGATGTCGCCGCGGCACAGGAATTCCTGAAAGCCTGCGCCAATTACGCCAAGGCCAGCGCACTGTATCATTACACAGCCGGACGATTTCTGCAGGCACAGGGCGATTATGAAAAGGCTATTGAAAATTATCGAACAGCAGTTGAAATCGACCCTGTTTTTAAGAAGGCGCTTTTCCATCTGGCTTTTCTGCTGGACCTCAGAGGCGACGAGGAAGCGGCGGTAGACTACTATAAACAGCTTATCAATAACTGCACACCTTATGTCAGCGCGCTGCTGAATCTTGTGGTTCTTTACGAGGATATGGGCGAGTACGACAAAGCGGGCAATTGCGTCGCGCAGGTATTGAAATATCATCCGAATAACCGGCGGGCGATACTCTTCAAGAAAGATATCGACAGCTCCAAGACGATGCTTTACGACGAAGAGATAGAAAAGAGCAAAGACCGCCAGAGCAAGGTTCTCGAAACGCCTATTTCCGATTTCGAGCTTTCGGTACGAAGCAGGAACTGTCTCAAGAAAATGAATATAAACACGCTGGGCGACCTGCTGAGGACGACAGAGGCGGAACTTCTGGCATACAAGAACTTCGGCGAAACAAGCCTTACCGAAATCAAAATTATGCTCGAATCGAAGGGGCTGCGGCTCGGAATGACAGCCGAGGGCAAATTCCTTATGGATGTTGAACTGTCAGAGACTATGGAAGAGGAAACGGATATAGACGAGGAAATTCTAAATAAATCCATAGACGATTTCGAGCTGTCCATCAGGGCCAAGAATTGTCTGGTACACCTGAATATCAAAACTATCGGCGACCTGATTTCCAGAACCGAGGCCGAACTGCTCGGCGTCAAGAATTTCGGCGCTACGAGTATGGTGGAAATAAAGCAGGTTCTCGACAACCAGGGTTTGAGCCTGCGGAAGCTTGATTGATTTTCCGTTATGTCTATGCGGACAAAAATATCCGGCATTAGTTTTATTACCTGTGCCGTTACATTATTTTTTCTGACCGGCTGCACCGTCGAGCCGCAAAAAATCGAGCCTTCTCCGCCCGGATACCAGATAAGAGTACTGCTGGACGATAGGGCCGAAAAAATCTTCTTCGAAGTCGATGACGAATACGAGATTATAAACTGGGACACCTCAGAGATAAGCAAGGCGGAACAAACCGTCAAAGAAATCGAAATCACAGCCAACGGCAACGCCGTAAAAATGGGACAGCATCGATTCGAAACCCGCCGGCTCGGACTTCAGCCGCATAACGCCCAGCCGTTCGTGATTAATCACAATCAGAAATACAGGGGCGAGCTTGAAATCATCGTTAACGCCGATAATAAAACCCTGACGGTTATTAATATCGTTCCGATGGAAGCCTATCTTGCAGGCGTTGTGGCAGCTGAAATGCCGAGCTATTGGGAGGCAGAGGCACTAAAGGCACAGGCAATCGCCGCAAGGACGTACGGGCTTCATATAAAATCCAGATTCGGCAAAAATCGCTCGTGGGACGTCAGGGCAACTCAGGCAAATCAGGTATATAAGGGCGTACTCGCGGAAACGGTACGTACGAACAACGCGGTCAACAGTACGGCCGGTTTAGTTTTATGCTGCGAGCAGGGAGCAGGGTGCGAGCCGTTCGGAGCATATTACAGTTCGGTCTGCGGCGGACATACCGAAAACAGCGAAAATGTTTTCGGCGATAAAATCGAGCCGCTAAAAGGAGTCGAATGTCCGTACTGCAGAGAAAGTACGAAGCCAAGCCTGTTTTACTGGCCCACGGCGAAATTCGACAAAAAAACCGTAACGAAAAATATTATCGACAGATACCCCTCATTCAAAGAGCTCGGCACAATAGATAAGATAGAAGCCGTCAGAGAAAGCAAATACGACGGCAATTTAACGAGAATTACGAGCGTCAAGCTGACCGGCTCGACCGGCAAAACCGGTTTTCTGCGCGGCGACGATTTGCGGCTCGCAATCGATTCGAGCGGAACAAAAATTCAAAGCACCTGCTGTACGATAATAAGTCTTAAAGATGAATTTCTCTTCGTGGCAGGCAAAGGGTTCGGACACGGCGTAGGACTTTGCCAGTACGGAGCGAGAGAAATGGCCAGACAGGGCAAGACCGCAGAGCAAATTTTGAGCTTCTATTATCCCGGCAGCAGGATAAAAAACCTGTACTAATTTTAGTTTTAGTCCGCAGTCTACGGCAAAAATAATCTCACTTGCAATATAAGCCGCTGGCGCTAAAATGGGGGACGATTGCCGCAAAGGCACAAAGACACAAAGAAAATGATATAGTTAAAAAGATTCGTGCCTTTGTCCGCCTTTGGCGAGACCTCGCCTGCCGCTATGCGGCTTGGCGGGTGTCTTGTATGTTGACATCTGTCATGGTTAATAATAGTCTCATAGGTAAAGCTGGTGCTGGCGAGGCGAGCGGAGCGAGCCGAGCAAGCACCAGCCGG
>PGYD01000067.1 GCA_002839495.1 Planctomycetes bacterium HGW-Planctomycetes-1 | reverse complement strand
TACGATTTTAAACTCACAGCTAAAAACCCATAACGGAGGACTAAATTATGTTAGGCTGTCATTTTGGACGAATGTTTCAGGTAACTGCGGCGGGAGGCTCGTATCAGGACGGATTGACCGTTGTGGTTCAGGGCTGTCCCCCTGCTATGGCGATAACCGAGCAGGAAATCTACGGCGATTTGCTCCTGCGAAAGCCGGGAGCCGATGAGCTCAGCTCGCCGAGAAAAGAGCCCGATTTGCCGATAATCTACACCGGCGTCAATGCCGCCGATACGGTCGAGAACGCAAAGAATAAGGGATTGACCAACGGCACACCACTGACGATTCTTATTCCGAACCTCGACAGACATTTTATACATATAAAACAGTATCAGGACACTAACCGGACTCCCCGACCGGGACACGCTTCTTATGCGTCTTTTATAAAGTACGGTCCGGCTGACGATTCTATCGGCGCAGGTCTGTTCAGCGGCAGGTATTCATCTACCATCGTGGCCGCAGGTTATATCGCAAAGAAGGTGCTCAAAAAATGCGGCATTGAGGTTTTCAGCTATGTTAAGGAACTCGCATCAGTCCAATGCGGTGATATCGACAGCGTTAAGGCTCTGAAATACACGGACAGCTATAAACAAATGCGATGGGACTTCGACCCGTTTTATCAGGAAATCTACGCAAAGGGCAGAATTACAACCGAGATGCGTTTTCTCGAAAAAATGGCGGTCTTTGCCCAGATTGAAAAGGAAATCGATAAAATCCGAGACAAAGCCCCAAAGACAGACGCCAAAAGCATAAAAGACAAATACGGCGTTCATCCTGTTCTTAACTGTCCTGATATTGACGCGGCGGAGGAAATGGTAAGGGCCTGCAATAAAATATCCGCGGGCGGCGATTCGGCAGGCGGCGTTGTGGAAGTTATCGTTAAGGGTGCCCCTGCCGGTCTTGGAGAGCCGATTTTTGATAAACTGGACGCCGAACTGGGCAAAATGCTCGGAATCGGAGCGGTAAAAGGCGTCGAAATCGGCGCCGGTTTTGCCGTTAAGGATATGACCGGCTCGCAGAATAACGACCAGATGCACTCGGAAAACGGCAAGGTGGTATTCGATTCTAACAACGCAGGCGGAATAACCGGCGGATTATCGACCGGACAGGATATTATTATTAAATTGGCCGTAAAACCGACACCAACTATCGACAAACAGCAGCACACAATTGATAAATACACCCTTGAGAACAAAAACCTTGCGGCGATTACCCGAAGAGACCCGACAATCGTCGCCAGAGTTTGGCCGGTAGCGGAAAACTATACCGCACTGATTATTCTGGACAATCTGATGGCACATTACGGTTATCAGGCGATAAAACAGAAATTTCAATAGCAGACCATAAAAAACCCCCTCGCTTGCTGCGCAAGCAACAGAGGGGGTTTAATTTTTCTAATAGTTAAATCAACTATTCAAGCGGAGCAAAGTATTCCCGCTCGGCCTCCTGCTGGAAGATAATCGTCGGTTTTACGAGTACGAGCAAAACGTCCTGGTCTTTTATCTGGCTGCGGCTGCTGAACAGCCTGCCGATAATAGGTACTTTTGAAAGCCCCGGCACACCGGATTCCTTATTAACCTCGGCAGCAAGTTTCTGACCGCCGATGAGCAAAGTACCACCATCCGGCACATTCACACGAGTTTGAATTTCAGAAATCTGTGAAGCAGGAAGTGATATCGGAAATGCCTGACCGGTAGTCGCAGAATAAACGTAATCGGGTGAAAGATCTGTCTTTGTATAATTAGTGCCTATTAGAAGGGTAATATATTTCTTATCGGCGCTTATTATTGGAGTTATGTTAAGTACAACACCGCCAACTATCAGCTCAGTTGTAACATTGGCAATAATCCTCGTTGGTGCGCCTTCGTACTGAGCTGTTATGTCCTCAAATTCATAATCCGCGATATAAGATGTCTCTTTAACTACCCTGATATAAGCCGATTCGCCGCTGAGAACCGTAACTCTCGGTGCGGTAAGGACCTTGGCATCTCTATGAGACTGAACAGCTCTTAAGAAAAATGAAAGTGTTAAATCATCCAATACCGAACCGTATTGCATCCCGCCTACAAGACTAACTGCCGATGCTGTAATATTTTCAGCCAAGCTCCCTGCGATAGTCGTATCTGTCGGAGTAACATTGAGGCCGTGACCGAACTGGAAATCCATAAATGAGTAAGGTCTGCCGAAAAGAGTCCCTGAAGGTACGGTTATCCTGCTTACGCCAAAACCGATATCTTCAAGGAAGTTTTCAGTAACAAACAAAAATCTTGTTTCTATTGAAACCTGCTGCCCGAGCGATTCACGAAGGTCTTCAAGGAGAAGCTTTTGAACCTGTTCGTGAATCTGCGGAGTTTGACTTATTACAAGTTTAGCGCCATGAGCGCTTATAGTGCCTTCGCCGCCGTTGATTAGCCAGCTTAAAGGTTCAATAGTTTCCTGTATCATTAGTATTACCATTTCAGGGGTCTGCTGAGGCATTGCACCTTCTATGGTTGCTTCGCCGCCACCGCCGGTTTCGATGCCGGTCGTACTAATCTCCAAGTTTGCCTCAAACTGGGCCGGCCTGCCAATAAGCTCGGTAATATCATAAACATGCGTAACAAGTTTCGTCGGCAAAGACATTCTCGTCGCTATAGTGATAATACCATCTTCAATAATGTAATCTATATTAGCGATACCGCCGGAAACTGCGTCCAATAATTCTTTCAAGGCTTTTTTGAGCGGGATACCGGTCATACCCTGTATTCCTATTACCGTGTCCTGCTCGATATATGCGTTTTCATCAAGGTCTCTCCACCTGACGATAATTTTCAGCGGCGGGTCAACCGAAATTTTTATAATCTCTATCGCCTCATTTAGGGGCGTATCCGGAGTAAGAGCTGTCAAATCCACCGGAGTATCGAGCTGTTTATAGACTGCCGCATCAGCAGGAGAAATACCGGTGATTACGCTTGGCTTTCTCTTTGCAACTATGTCCTGCCAGTTTCGGGGGTAAGTAATGAGTTCCGAATGAGGAATCATAGACCGCTGCGTATCGGTAAATACGGCTTCTTCCTGTCGGCCTATTTCACGTTTTATTTCGAGCTGTGTTCGAAGATTTATAATATCTTCGAGCATTCTTTTGGTTCTCAGCGCATCCCTGTGTATCGGGTCGATTGCCAAAACCGTTTCAATTTCAGAAAGAGCCTCTTCGTATCTCTGCTGTTCCTGATATTCAGCCGCGTGCGCCAACAGATTTTGTATCCTCTGTTGTTTATCAGCCGCCTGCTGAGCCCTGAGAGCCTCCTGCGAAAGTTTCGCTTCAGTTCTGGCTTTTTCGGCTTTTTGACTTTCTATCGTCGAGCGGCGAGCTTCGATTTCGCTCATAAGCTGCTGTAAATCCACTGTGTATTGTCTATAATCCGTATCGCCAAGCAGCAGTTTGTTTCTCTCAACAACCGCAGAAGCACGCGATATTTCATCTCTGGCCTTCGCGAAGTCTTCTTTGTCCGCGTATTCTTTCGCCTTTGTTATGGCTTCATTGACAACAGCTTTCGTATAACTCTGCTGAATACGCTGCTTCTGCTTAACTACCTCGATATAGCTTTCCTTTGCCTGCTCCTGCGGAGCCGGGACTGGGGCAGCTTGAGGCTGGGGCTCCTGAACCGGCTGCTGAGTCAGATTATCTACATCGATTACGACGTAATTTACCTCTTCCTGCGGAGCAGGAGCAATAAACTCCGGATAAACCTGTACATCGACAGGGATTTGTGTTTGTATTTGATTCGTATCGGTTTCACTAACCGGTATGAACTCGATATATTCTGAGTCAATGTCGGTCTGTTGAGTCTGAATCGGCGGCTCGATAATGACCGGCGGTTCTATTGTCTGCTCTGCAACTGCTGCCGGCTCGGGCTGACTGACCGAAGCCGTCGGCTGTGCGCTTAACTGCTCAAGAAGCTCGTCGAGTTTGCTCGCATCTGAAACGCTGAGATATTGGCGATATGCCGCCGCTTTTTCGAGAGTAGCTTTTGCGTCATCATACATACCTCTGCGATACTGCTCATAACCGACTTCAAGAATCTGCTTGCCGGTCTGACGCATAGTCTGAGCCCTGGCAGATGTGTCGTCTGCGGCTGTAAGCGGAGCAACAAAACCAAAAATTAATAGCGCCGTCAAAATGACCATTAAATGCCATCTCGCCGTCAATACACATTTATGCACTGGTTGTCTCCTGTACAAATTAACTCCTATAAGACAAAGTTTTTTTACTAAACTGTCCGGCTGCATATATCTTATTGATTTTACGACTGTTACTGAGATTATCTATTTTAACAAAAATTTTCATTTTTTTCAAGCTTAATCTTCACTTTTATAGTATTTTGCGTTTTAAAAAATCGCATTGTACCATTAAAATATCCATTATTATTCCAGTACGTACATCGGCAGCTAAAGGGCAGTTATAGAGCAAAATCTTTGTAAAAAAAGTCGCCCGGCAGGGTATGCGAAACAGATAATTCACGAAAATACCTGAAGTTATGGTAAAATCAGCAATTACACATCAAATGTTGGCCTTAGCCTTAGAAACTACCGGCAGAGTAGGGTCGGTTGCTATCGGGTGCGGACAAGCATTATCGGACGAAAAAACCTTTTCTGCCCCTCTGCGTCATAGTGCCGAATTGTTCGGGACTATAACCGAACTTTTGGAAAAGTCCAGAAAAATTTTAAACCAGACAAAATATATCTACATTTCAATTGGGCCAGGCAGTTTCACCGGAATACGAATTTCGGTAACTGTCGCCAAGATGATGGCGTTGGCGACAGAGAGCAAAATTGTCGCTGTAAACACCAGCGATGCGATGGCGCTGAATGTCGATGACGTAAAAATAGAGAAACTTGCCACTATTATTGATGCGAAAAGAGGACAGTTTTTCATCGCGGCTTTCGAAAGAAAAAACGGTTTGTGGGAAAAAATTCTGCCCGACTGTATGATGACCGCTGAACAATTCAAAGAAAAATTCGACAGCGAACCGATATGGCTGCTCGGCGAAGGACTGCTTTACTATTCCAAAAAATTTGAAACGGAAAATATTAAAATATTAAATGAAAAATTTTGGTCGCCAAGAGCCTCGAATGTTTTTAAAATCGGCGTAAAGATGGCGATGGAAAATAAATTTTCCGACCCTGCCGGCCTTGTGCCACTATATCTCCGCAGACCCGATGCAGAAGAGAACCTTGAAAAGAAAAAAGTCTTTGTTAATTGATCATAATCGGATAAAGCAATTATTCGAACTGGATGTCCTTTAAAACTAACTGGACGGCTGGTTCGCCGTAGAAGTCATCAATCTGCGGCTCAAAAGCAATGTTGAAAAATTCATTCTCCAATAATTTCTTTTCCAAATGAGCCATACCGAAACCGATACATTTGACCGAGGCGGTATTGTCGGAGACGGCAATCTGGAGATGGTCGCCGCCGAGACCTACTATACGCGGCGATGCGCTGAGCCGAACACCCTTTGCGGCGAAACGAGGAGATGGATTGCCGCTGCCGAACGGGCCAAGCGTAGAAAGCAATCTGACAGTAGGGACGGACAGCTCGGCAAGTGAACAGACAGCGTCGATGTCGAGCCGGCTGACAAATTCATCGTCGTTCCAGTTTGCGGCTGCGCAGCTTTCGAAATCATCGGCAAACGCGTCGATTTTATCCGCGTCGATAGTCATACCCGCGGCCATAGTATGGCCGCCGAAAGAATTGAGATGTTTGGAGCAGGCAGCAACGGCGGCAAGGATGTCGAAACCTTCGATTGAACGGGCCGAACCCTGCGATTTTCCGTTTGCGACATTAAAAAGAATGGTCGGTTTGTAATATTTATCGACTAATCTTGCCGCGACGATGCCGATGACGCCGGTGTGCCATTCGTCGGACGCAAGGACGATGGTTTTCCTGTCGGGATGGTTAAATCCTTTTTCGGCAATGAGCGAGCAGGCGTGCTTGAAGATTTTCTTTTCGAGCTGCTGGCGCTGTTTGTTCTGCTCTTTGAGATATTCTGCGATGCGGACGGCTTTTAGGGCGTTGTCGCTTGTGAGCAGTTCGACAGCAAGGCGGGCGTGTCCCATTCTGCCGGCAGCGTTTAGGACGGGGGCCAGACAAAAACCGATATGGAAGCTGTCGATGGTTTTGCTCTTTACGCCTGCGGCGTTTATGAGGGCTTCAATACCGGGCAGCGAAGATTCGGAGATTGCGCGGAGGCCGAAGCTGCTGATAATTCTGTTTTCATCGCGGAGGTCAACAACGTCGGCGATAGTACCCATTGCGGCAAAGACGGTGGCGTTGATGAGAAACTCTTTAAGATGCGGCGGCGTCGGCGATTTGCCTTTTATACGGTTTACGACGGCCCAGGCGAGCTTGAAGGCAACTGCTGCGCCGGAGCTGAACTGGGCGGGATAATTTTTGTCGAGATTCGGATGCACAATAGCGACGGCGCGGGGAACTTTACCGTCGGACGAGGGGCGATGATGGTCGGTAATTACAAGGTCGATATTCTTTTCTTCAGCGGCAACGGCAGAATCGAAAGCGGTAATCCCGCAATCGACGGTAATCAGGAGTTTTGTGCCGGCGCGGGCAATCTGGTCGATGGCTTCGATGTTTAGGCCGTAGCCTTCATCGACCCTGTGCGGAATATAATAATCGACATCGGCGCCGAGGAGACGAAAAAGGCCGAGCAGAATCGAAACCGCTGTAATTCCATCGACATCGTAATCGCCGTAAATTGTGATTTTCTGCTTATCTTTGACGGCCTTTTCGATTCTGTCCACGGCGGGAATAATTCCGGGCATCTGCTCTGGTTCGATAAGGTCGTTAAGTTTTGGATTGAGAAAGGATTTTGCCTGTTCAGGAGTTTTAACCTGACGATTGACGAGTACCTGCGCGATGAGAGGCGGGATTTTCAGGGCATCGACGAGCTGACCGGCAATTGGGTCGGCAGACAGGAAATGCCATTGCTTCTTCTGCATCCGAGCTGACAGTCGCATTTGTATGCCTTAAATGGATTAAAATGTGTTTTAAACCGATTGAGAGGGATTATAACAGGAAACGGCGGATTGTCAAAAATAAGTATCGACGATTGAGGAAATTATCCGGTTTTTCTGCAGACGAAGAGCCTGTAAGTTTTGGATTCTGCGAAGTCCTTGCCCGTGCGTTTGCCCTGGAGGTATTTTTTCTGGGCTTTTTCAATTTTTTTTCGGTACTTCCATTTGATAAGCTTGAGAATAAACGGGTTTCGGCTTTTGAAGAACCGCTCGACAGCATCGGCGACAGGAATCATAACCTCTTTTGTGGCGCAGTCGAGAATGTCCATATTAGGAGCGGTCTGCTCGGTAATATCGATGTTTTCGAGAATCTCAAAGGGAGATTTTTCGAGCAGTTCCATAAATTTGTCGA
Organism: Planctomycetes bacterium HGW-Planctomycetes-1; assembly: GCA_002839495.1. Classification (GTDB taxonomy): domain Bacteria; phylum Planctomycetota; class Phycisphaerae; order Sedimentisphaerales; family UBA12454; genus UBA12454. Next base: position 1,467 of record PGYD01000067.1, on the reverse strand, counting down.
ATTTGTGGCCGCCTTTTATGCCGTATTTGTCGGCGGGCTGAGTTTTGAAGAAGTCGCAGATGAGCATATATCCGCCGGGCTTTATCAGAGACGCGGCGATATCAAGAACGCGGTCGAGGTCGATATACTGAAAACTTTCGCAGAACTGAACCATATCGTATTTTTTGTCGGTCTGAATATCTTCGAGTTTGCACTTGAAAACTTCGCCGGCCCCGCCGAGAAGCTCTTCGACGAGTTTATTCTGATATTCAGTCGGGCAGACGCAATCGACATTGTAGCCTAAATCGACGAGTCTTTTCGAGAATGCACCCGCGCCGCAGCCGACGTCGAGAATAGATTTTACCTCTGCGGGGATGTGGGCGATTATAAACTTGCAATATTCGTCCTGTGCGATGTGGAGATTGAGGATGTCGGGGTCGAGGCCTTTTTTCCACAGGCCGTAATGCAAATGGTCGAGCTTGAACATACCCTTGCCGACGATGTGGCCGATTTCAAGACCTATTTCACGCGATATAGTCTTTTTACTTTCTTTCAAGAATGCGTTCCTTTAATAAACAGTGGTTAATGCGAAATGGTAATGACGGGCGGTTCGTCAGTCTGGCTCGGAGCGGCTTTGTGAATAATGAAACGGTAATAAAACCATTTTAAAACACCGCTGGCCGCAAAAGAACAGAATACCAAAACCAGTGCGACTTCGAGACTGAAAATGATAATAACTATGAAAGCTATGGCTCTTATAAAATGGGCGAAAGGTTTTCTTCCGCGAAGATACTGATTAAGAATATGCGGATAACGGATTCTGCTGACCATAAGGACGGCAGCGGCAATGGTAACGAACGGCAGAACGGCGATGATGATATTATATTCGATTTGGGCACGTGCCGCGGTGTCTGAGCCGAAGTTTTTGACGATGTCCTGATTGAGAAGTATAAGGCTGGCAATCACGCCGGCGGCGGCAGGACTGGGCAAACCTGAAAAGGACGAGTGGCTCGACTCATCTTCTTCGTTTTCGACGTTGAATCTCGCGAGCCTGATGGCGGCACAACTGAAATATATAATGGCACTGAGCCATAAGAAGCGATAGATAAAGACATCGAAAGCGGGATTGTCGAACGATGCCCTGTTCTCGACGACACGGAGCATAAGAAACGCCGGCGCTACGCCGAAACTGATTGCGTCGCAAAGGCTGTCGAGCTGGCCGCCGAAACTGCTCGTACTATGGCTGAGCCTTGCCAGATGGCCGTCGAACATATCGGCAAGCATCGCGAAGAAAATCATATAACAAGCCATCGAAAAATACGGGAAATGATGACCGGCCTCGCTAAAACCGAGTGCGTCGGGCCTGCCCGCTTTTGCGGCTAATATTATAGCGGCAAAACCGAAAATGCCGTTGAGCAGCGTAACCAGCGAAGGCAGAATAGAGATATATTTCAATCTCTGTTTGCGGACGTGCCGCAAGAGGCTTCG
>PGYD01000066.1 GCA_002839495.1 Planctomycetes bacterium HGW-Planctomycetes-1 | reverse complement strand
GGTTGCAAGTATAGTAAGACAGCTCGAAAGTATGTCGTTCAGCAGGGCACAGGAAAGACAGGCCGACACAGTCGGAATGGACTATATGGTCAAGGCAGGTTATACGCCTTACGGTATGGTCGAGACGATGGAGATACTGCAAAAACAGGATGAATACCGGCCGATAGAGTTTTTCTCTACGCACCCAAGTCCTGAAAACCGTATTGGATTACTGAGGGAACATATTTTCAATAACCGCTACCTCAATACCGGCATAGTTGGAAAACAGGAATATGCTGCTAATATAACAGAACGGCTCAAGCTGCTAAAACCGCCGCCAAAAGACAAAAACAGCAAATAGTATGCAGCAAAATTGTCGCTTTGCTTAAAGCACTATATCCTTTCTGAGATAATTTTTCAGGATCACAAGTTTTAAAACAAGAGATACATATAAAACCTGTAATAAGAAAAAAAGCATACCCCATAACTGAATTTTCTCTCAGAAATAATACTAAAATCATAAGCAAAAATAAGGAAGCTTTATAAATTACAGTTGCCTTTTTAATTCCCAAAGTTACGACAAGGGTTTTTTTATTGACGGCTTTATCAGCGTTGAAATCCGGAAATTCATTTGCAAGAATTATGAGGAATACCAGAATTGCCACAATCATTGCAGGAAGAAACGGGACAAAATCGAGCGTGCCTGTCTGGATATAGTAAGCTCCATAAACCGGCAATATACCGAACAGAAGGCCTATGGTAATTTCTCCCGCGGTTCGGTAGCCGAGCTTCAAAGGCGGAGCGGTATAAAAAAATCCGCCGAGTATGCCTATAATACCCAGAGCCAGCACAAAAATACTTTTTGTCATTATCAAGATGATAATTCCCAGACAAGCACCGATGGCCAAAAATGTGAATGAGCCGATTAAAATTTCTTTTGGAGACAAAAGATTGTTCTGAATCATTCTGCTTCCGCCTGAGAAAGGCGTTTTGTTATCGTTATGCTCATCGTTGCCGGAGATGTGGTCGAAATAATCATTTGCGACATTGGCTCCGAGATGAATCGATACCGCGGTAAGAAGCGCAAGGACGGCAAGGACAAAATTCACGTCGCCGGAGTGTTTGTAAGCTATGGCTGTGCCGATAATTACGGGCATTGCGCTTGCGACGCAGAACGGAGCGAGTAATTCTTCGAGCCAGAGAGTAAATTTTGATTGTTTAGCCACAGAGCTCACAGAGGGCACAGAGAAATATATTTTTTAATTATCTTTCAAAATTACTTCATCGTATTCAAGCTCGAAGCGGAGCTTGTGTTTTGCTTCCTGCTGGGCGAGGGACTGGAAAAGCTGTTTGATTGTTACGTCTTCGGCAAGAGCGGCAAGATTTGTGTACAGCAGAAAAGCCTTTTTTTCCTTTTTCATCGCAAGGACAAGAGTAGCCTGATAGTTCATATCTCCCGTCGGCTCGACAGCTACGGTGTAGTTTGCGATTTTCAAATCGGCAACCTGCTTATCATTCACGTGGAAGGTCTTGCTTTTCTTGATATCTTCAAGCTGTTTTCTATGGTCTTTTTCTTCAACGGCGAATTTTTCAAAAACCCCGGCCATCTCGGGATTGTCCATCTTTGCCGCAAGGTTGGTGTAGAGTTTGTAGGCCTTTATCTCATTTTCAATTGCGAAATCAAGAATGTCATCACTGATTTTAAATTTTTCCATCCCGCACCTTCTTTCTGATTAAACTTTATAGTTCCATTTGGTTTGTATATTGCTCATCGGCAAAACGGAAATTTTGTCGTTGAGTTTATATCGGTCTGTTCCCGGATAGACAATCCAAAGATGCTGTAATTTTAAATCCTTTATGGCTGCTTGGGCAGAGGCGGTGAGGCGCGGAGCATCAGCAAATTTGAATTCCACCGCCCAGTTTTTGCCGTGCGCCTGCCAGAACAGGTCTATTTCATTACCTGCGTGAGTTCGCCAGAAGAACAATTCGTTATCAGATTTGCCCAAAACGGACGCTATAATCTCAAGTGCAAAACCTTCCCATGAAGCGCCGAGTTTGTTATGCGACGAAAGAGAATTCATTGAGTCTATCGACAGAAGCGAGTGTAAAATTCCGGAATCTCTGATATAAATTTTTGGTTTTTTCACAATACGTTTGCCGATGTTTGTAAACCAGGGCTGGAGAGTTCTGGCCATAAATGTGCCGCATAATACATCGAGATATCTTTTTATTGTATATTCCGACATTCCAAAAGAAGATGCAATTTCAGAATAGTTTATTATCTGGCCGTGATAGTGAGCAAGCATCGACCAGAATTTTCGTAATGTCTGAGCAGGTATGTTAATGCCAAGCTGCGGAATATCCCTTTCGAGAAATGCGGATATATAATTGTTCAGCCATTTGAAAGCGGCCGCCGGCGAGCGTGCGGTAAAGGCCTTTGGGAATTGTCCCTGCAGCCATAATTTGTCGATGGTTTCTTTTCCGGTGTCTGTGATTCGCAGGCCGCCGAGGTGATAGTATGCGATTCTGCCGGCGAGCGTTTCACTGCTCTGCCTGATTAAATCTCTTGATGCGCTGCCGAGGATGAGAAATTTCCTTTTGGGGTTCTGGTCTATAAGAAATCTCAATAATGGAAACAAATCCGGCTTTCGCTGAATCTCGTCAATAGTTATCAGGCCGGTCAATTTTTCGAGTGTCAACTGCGGATTTTCAAACTTTGCGATGTCCCTTGGATTTTCAAGGTCGAAATAGAAATCAGCGCCGATTTGCCTGGCGATTGTTGTTTTGCCGACCTGTCTTGCTCCCAAAATCGCAGTTGCGCTGAAGTCGGTTATCAGTTCTTTGATTTGACTTAAATCTTTTTTACGTTCAATCATACGTTTATCCTGTCTGTTAAATGATACAAAAGTACCTTGAAAAAGCAAAATGTTTTTTCGGAATTTCAAGGTAAATTTTTGGCCACAAAGGCTCTAAGACACGAAGAATAAAGAAGTTATAAATAAAATTGTTTTTTAGCGTTTTTTTCTTAAAATTAACCCGCCAAAACCGAGCAGTAAAAATGTGGTTGGTTCTGGGATTGTTGCTATCCAAGCCATGTCACCATTTGGGCTCCATCCTGTACCAACAATTGTTAGGCCATCAGCAGATATTCCATACGCAAATTCCAATTGCCAATCACTCACGTTCAAACCAACACTTTCCAGCACACTTTTGATACTCCGCATACCGTTATCAGCATCCCATATAAAAGCTTCATCGAAATATCCGCCAGTGTAATAACAACCTACAATTACTGAACCATCAGATGAAACGTCTGTAGCCCAGCTACCATCCCATCCTAATTCCTGCATGCCACCTGTTTCAGTCCAACGAAATGCCTGCCTATGCGGGTTTTGGTCGTCGTTGTAACCATAACGATCTCCCACTATTACAGATCCATCTGCTGAAGCTGCAACACCTTGACCAGCAAGATCTTGCTTTCCGCTTGTTTCCGTCCAATAAAAACCTTCTCCCACTATTACAGAACCATCTCCTGAGATACCATATGCTGTACCACCCAAATCCAGTGTACCTTCTGTTTCAGTCCATCGGTAGTTGCCGCCTACCACAACAGAACCATCTGCTGAAACATCACAGGAACGATAACCACCTCCACCAAAACCCAAGTCCTGTATGCCTCCAGATTCTGTCCAACGAAATACATTAGCTCCCAATTCCAGTTTTCCGACCACAACTGAGCCATCAAATGAGGTGGCTACACCATAACCAGGCCCTAAGAATTCTATGCCTTCTGTTTCAGTCCATCGGTAGTTAGGGCGGCCCACCACAACAGAACCATCACCTGAAATCCCATAACCCGTAGTCGAAGGTCCGAGGTACTGAAAACTTGCTGCCAGAGTAAAACTATTAATCGCTAAATCAAGTAAATAAGTTAGAATTATCACTACAAGAATTGATTTCGTTTTCATTTTCTTCTCCTTGCAAAAAAATTGTTAAATATGGATTCCCGTTCCCCGATCAGGTCGAGGACAAGTTTCACGGGAATGACTGACCCCGAAGACAGGCTTCGGGGCTAACCAATAGCGCAATAACGATACAATTTATTTACGATGAATTTATGAAGTGTTTCATTTTCTCTTCCTCCTATAAAACTATAAGTTGTTATTCAGACTTTCTCTGTCCAGTATAGGGGGGGGGTAAAATGGTCAAGAGAACTTTAATATTTTGTTTAGGGTATGGGGTATAGGGGGTAGAGTTTGGTGGTTATTTTCTGCAGAAAGCGCAGTAAAAAACCTGCGCGCTTTAAAAAAAATAAAAATTTTTTCTCTATATTTAACAAGCACTTACGAATTGTGGACATTTTTTTCTTGATCAAAAATTAGACAAAAAGCGCAGGTTTTCAGTAAGGGTGGAGGGACACAAAAAATTAAAAATTAAAATTGCGGAGTGAATAAATGGCTTATGATTTTGTGAATTTCGAGACGGACAGGCTTAATCCGGATTTTATCGACTGGCTCGTCGATGAACAGTGGGTCGATATGCAATTGCACTTCGGCAAACTGTGGGACTACTATCAAAATCCGATGTACTCAACGGCAGGGCTGTCGGCGGCGGACGCAAAACTAAATGAATCGGCGCGGAGTTATGTACAGGCGCAGGAGATAGGACTGCCCGCAAGAATCACGGGAATAAAGAGAACCCAGAACAGCGGACTCTTGGGAGGCAGGGCCGTCGCCGATATAGAACGCAAAGAAGTCGTCGTTGAAAACGATATCGGCTGGCGAATAAACGCTATGGTGGATTTCCTGTTCGGCAAAGGCGTTAATATCGTCTGCAAAGCGGAAGATAAAACAAGACGGGACGAAATCAATAAAATCTTAAAACAGGTATTCATCGCCAACGGCGGAATCAGATTCTTTCAGGATATGGCAGTGCTCGGGGCGGTCTATGGTTTTGTGGACTGCGTTGTCAGGCCGGGCGAAAAAATCGCAAACTTTATAACAGGAGTTTCTCCTTTCGCTTTCGCTCCAGGCTCTGATATCTCCTTTAAGCGGGCGATGGAGCTTGTTTCAGATTGCAGTCTGGAACTGATTGAAGCGGCAAGGGCACTGCCTGTCCTCGATGAAAGAGATTTTCGCAAAATCAATTTTTACGTTCAGCACTTTATTGAGCAGAAAAACGAGGTTTCAACCGAGGGGAATTTTCTGCGGAGACTGATTAGTTCTAAAAGCGGCGCCGCAAGACAATCGACAGCAGTAACGGAAGTGATATCGCCGTGGTGGTGGCAGCGATACGAGGAAAAACAGCTTGCCGCAGAAGGGCCAAACATTATGGGCGTTGTGCCTATCGTGCATATTCAGAATATCGCTCAGCCGCTATATTACGAGGGGATAAGCGATGTTGAGCCGCTTGTTCCGCTGCAGGACGAACTCAATACGCGTCTTAGCGACAGGGCAAGCAGGATAACATTCCAGGCGTTCAAGATGTATCTTGCCAAGGGAATAGAAGGCGTTGAGAACAGAGCGGTATCGCCCGGCAGGATGTGGTGCACTGATAATCCGGACGCAAGCATAGAACAGTTCGGCGGAGATACGTCAATGCCGAGCGAAGACGCACACATCGCGGAAATCAGAGAGGCTTTGGATAAATCCAGCGGCGTTACGCCTGTGGTTGCCGGCGTGCTGAAAGATAAAATCGGCAACCTGACCAGCGGCGTTGCTCTTAAAATGACACTGATAGGAATGCTCGCAAGAACCGAGCGGAAACATTTTACTTACGGGCAGGGCCTGAAAGAAATAGCCGCGATGATAATGCATCTTCTCGACGCTGCGAAGATTTATCCCAATTCAAAAGAGGAAAGAATCTTCGATGTGATTTTCCCAAATCCGATTCCGGAAGATACGATGGAGAAACTTAACGAGGCGAAACTGAAACAGGAAATTGGAGTGCCTAAAGAACAGGTACTAAAGGAGTTAGGGTATGAAATAGGTTTATAAATAATTTACAAAATCCTAAATTCTAAATCCTAAACAAATTCAAAATCCGAATTCTCAAATATTCAAAACAGACGAAAGGTAATTTTTTATGAGTCAGATTGACGCAGAAAAGATTGAAGGTTCAGAAGAGCCGAGCCAGAAACTTGTAGATGTAAGTGAAGCGATACGCTATCGCAAAAGGGCGCAGCTTGCCGAGCAGAAGAAAACGATTCTTGAACAGGAACTTGCCGAAAGAAAGGCTGAAGTTGAAAGACTGAATCAAAATCTTTCACAAATGACGATGGAGAGACAGTTAATCGACGGACTTGTTTCGGCAGGGGTCAGGGATTTGGACGCTGCGGTGATTATCGGCAGGACAAAGCTCGAAAACGACAAAGAAACTACGGCGGCGGATATTGTCGAGCAGCTCAGAAAAGAAAAAGGTTATCTTTTCAATGATGCTGCGGCTGCTGTGGCCAGTCCAAAGACAAGCGGAGTCAAAGACAAATTGTCAGGGACAAGAGGGACTCTTGAGCGGGCGGCAAAAAAAGCGGCCAATAGCGGCTCAAGAGCGGACCTGCAGGAGTACCTGCGGGCCAGAAGAAACTTCGTGTAGCCACAAAGGCATCCGCCGACGCCGAAGGCTTTAGCGGGACAAGCGAAGACACAAAGAAATTAATAAATATAAAAGAAAGGAATAAATTATGGCATTTACAGGTAAAGCGACATATTCGGCGGGAGTTGCGCTGCCGGAACTGGCGGAAGATGTAGCCGACATTGTCGGGATTATATCGCCTGCGGAGACGCATCTGCTCGATGTGCTCGGCAATCCGCTTCGCGAAGCAAGAAGTACATATCACGAATGGCTCGAAGATGCACTTGTGCCGAACAAGGACGCAATCAGCGACAGCTCAATAAGCGACCCTGACGGCGAGACCGGCTTTGACGTTGCCAACGGCGGCAGATTCAGAGTCGGCGACCAGATTCAGACCGAAGACTCTGAAGAGCTTATGCTGGTTACAGACGTGGACGGCGATACGATTACCGTTGTTCGCGGCTATGCAGGCACAACGCCTGAGGGTATTTCCGACGGACAGGTAGTTAGAATTCTCGGCAATGCGGCGCTCGAAGGCGGCGATAAACCTGCCGCTCGGTTCACAAATAGAATACGCTGCGGAAACTACACGCAGATATTCACGAACGCTGTCGAGGTCAGCGGTACAAATGTGGCCGCAAGCCATCTGGGCATTTCGGACGAGATGGATTATCAGAAAGGCGAAAGGCTTCGCGAGCTGGTTCGCGACCTTGAGAACACCGTAATCAACGGCGGTCAGCCGTCGGCCAATCCGCAGGGCTCCGGTTCGGTGCGCAGGAGTATGAAAGGTATCGTTCAGAGCATCGCGACAAATGTTTATCGGCCGGGTGATTCGGGATTTCCGGAAGGAGACGGGCTCGACGAGGCCAAGATTAATTACGTTCTGCGCCAGATTTGGGAAAACAGCAGCGGCAATATAGATTTAATCGTCGTCGGCGGTTTCCAGAAACGGAAAATCAATTCGTTCCTCAGCGCAAGCAGAAGTTTCGGGCCTGACGATAAGGCTTATACCGATATGGTGAGCGTCTATGAAAGCGATTTCGGCGTATGCAGGATTATTACGAGCAGATGGATTCCGCAGGACGCTGTTCTGCTTCTCGATTCGTCACGGATAGGCGTTCTTCCTCTTGCCGGCAGAAGTTTCCACTTCAAGCCTCTTGCAAGCAGCGGAGATTACGAATGCGGACAGTTAATCGGTGAATATACACTTGAGTTTAGAAACGAGGCTGCACACGGTTTAATCAGGGACCTTGCAGTCAGCTAAAAATTTGCTTATTTCGGCCGGGCGCGGGTATCTAAAAAAATATTGCGTTTTATAAAGGTTAGATTATTCCGGCCCGGCCGGGCAAGTTTCGAGAGGTAAAAAAATGAATCCCGCACCTTCTAAAGTATTTGTTTAAACATTGTCAAAGGTGCGGAATTTACGCAACAGATATAAGAAAATTTTAATTAAAGAAGGTGCGGGATGAATAGTTTTTCAAATGATGTTGATATTTTGAGATATGAGCCGAGCCTGTTCGGAGATTTGCATTTCGCAGGACAGGTTTTATGCAACGGCAGCGGAGCGGAAATTACGGGCACAACCCTTACGGCGGCAGATGCGGATTTTAACGCCGCCAAAATCACGGCGGGAATGGTTATATACCTGCAAAGCGCCGACGGCGTTGTGGACAGTGTATATGAAATAGTTTCCGCAGATTCCGAAATGCAGCTTACGGTTTCCGTTTTAAGGGGCGACGGCCAGACGGAAGCGGTAGCTCTGACAGATGCACAGGACGTAAATTACAGGATTTGCACTTACCAGCCGCAGAGCGGAGAGATATTCCTGCAGCTTACGCAGCATTTCGGATTAAGGCCCGGCGCCGCGGACAGCCAATACAGCGCGGACGATATTCTCGACGTTTCGGTTTTGAGACAGGTATCCGTTTATGGAGTTTTGTCGGTTATTTATGCCGCACTGACCGGCAGGGCGGACGACAGCGAGGAAAACTTCTGGAAAAAGAGCAAATATTACAGACAGCTTTATGAAAAAGCGATGCAGCGGTGCAGGGTCAGTATTGACCTGGGAAATGACGGGGTCGCGGATTCCGTCCGCAGCGGAGCAAGCGTCAGACTGCTGAGGGATTAGAAATATGAAAGCAACGCTCGATGACAAGATATTTTTTTCTGAAACGGTTTTTGCCCTTGAGGTTAAAAGTCCGCAAAGAGACATAATTCAGCGCTCGGCGGCAGGGCTTGACGGGCAGATAAATATCGACTTGGGTTTTCGCACGAGAAAAATTGTGCAGAAAGGCGAACTGCGGGCAAGAAACAATGCTGAACTGCAGAAACAAATAGACGAAATAAATGGGCTTATTGACGGCAGGCTGCATATTTTGAAATGTCCTGACGGCAGGGTTTTTGAAAATCTCCTGCTCGACGAGTTTCAAACAAATTCATTCATAACCGGCGGGGCGCATATTTGCTGCCAATACAAAATTACATATACACAGCAGGGCTGAATAAATGTTAAGCGACGGAATAAGTAAAGTAAGAGCATTTGCGCTGGCGGCAGGAGCGGCGGTTGTCAAATGGCATTCGGAATACAGCGGTAAACTGTATCGGATTTATGTCAACGGCAGATTCGCAGGCGCTACCGTTGAGCCGATGCAGAGGCAAATGACGGTGCCGATACCTTTATCGCAAAAAACCGCTGTGCGGGTTGAAGTCTTCGCAGTTGAGCAGGGTTTTTCTGATATTGATTATCTCGACAGGCAGGTTCA
>PGYD01000065.1 GCA_002839495.1 Planctomycetes bacterium HGW-Planctomycetes-1 | reverse complement strand
AAGGAAAAAGCTCCACTAATACTATCGAAAAAATGAACTCTTTGAAAAAGAACAAAAAATGAATCCCGTTAGAAATTACAAATGGAAGAACAAATTTCTAACTGGGCTAACGAAAGTTAATAACAAAAATTTAAGAGTTTGCAATGGACAAGAAAATTTCTAACGGGATGAAAAAGCAGATAGCCAAAACAATTGCGATGCACAAAAAGATGCTCGACAGTCTCGAAGCCGGCGGTATCGGGGCAATTGAAAAAATCGCAAAAATAATCATCAAAACCATCGAAAAAGGCGGAACGCTATACATTTGCGGCAACGGAGGCTCGGCTGCCGATGCCCAGCATATCGCCGGAGAATTTATCGGCAGATTTTTGCAAAACAGAAAAGCTCTGCCTGCCATGGCGCTTTCGACCGATACATCTGTTATAACTTCCATCGCCAACGACTACGGCTTCGACAGTATTTTCGAAAAACAGGTCGAAGGGCTCGTTAAAAAACAGGATTGTCTTTGGGCGCTGTCCACAAGCGGCAGCAGTCCGAACATAATCAAGGCTGCTATGCTCGCCAAAAAACGCGGCGCAAAGGTTATCGCGTTTACCGGCAGGAAAAACAGTAAACTCGAAAAAATCGCCGATGCCTGTTTTCTCGCCGAAGCGGACAAAAGCTTCGCTGTGCAGGAAATTCATCAAATAGCCTATCATATAATATGCGGTCTGGTCGAAGGACATTTTGCATAGGAAATAAATTATGCCTGACAAAGCGATATTTCTCGACAGAGACGACACAATTATCGAAGATACCGGCTACATAAACAGCGTCGAGCAGGTCAAACTCATTCCTGCCGCCGCTCAGGCTCTTGTGGAGTTGCGAAAATTGGGCTACAAGCTCATCGTTGTCTCCAATCAGTCCGGTATCGCCCGCGGTCTTTTTACAGAGCAGACTCTTTCGCAGATTCACGAAAGGCTCAAACAGCTTCTTGCCGAGCACAACGCCTATCTGGACAGAATATACTATTGTCCTTATCTTCCCGACGGCGCGGTTGGCAAATACCGCAAGGACAGCGATTGGCGAAAGCCGAAACCCGGAATGCTTCTTGCCGCCGCGAAGGAAATGAAAATCAATCTCGCCGATTCCTGGATGATTGGAAATTCTTACATCGACGTCGCTGCCGGAAAAGCCGCAGGATGCAGAACTATCCTTATAAAATCAAATATAAAACCGCCTGTAAAAAATCAGGACGACCCCGACCCCGATTTCGAGGCAATAAATATGAGGGAAGCCGTCAACGTAGTTAAAAGAGAAATTGCCCGCAAGCCCGCTCCCCTGCCGCAACTCCATATGATACAGGCTGAAACTCCGCCGCAACAGGCTGAACCTCAAATCAAGCCCGAGCAGGTACAGCAGGAGGAAAAACCGCAAATGCCGAACGAAGAAATACCGACCGAACAGCCGCAGGAACCGAAGACCGTCAATCAGCCTGTTTCCGAGCAAAGCAAAACCGAGCAGCTGCTCGAGGAAATTAAATTTATTCTCAAAAGCCAACGCAGAAGCGAGCAGTTCACAGAATTTTCCGCTATGAAGCTCTTTGCAGGCGTTCTGCAGGTTCTTGTAATGTTCTGCCTCGTCGTAGCAATCTGGTACAGGTTATCCCCGGCAGGAAAAGACAATGCTGTCTTCACGGCCCTCGGCTTTGCGATTACGCTACAACTCATAGCGCTGACACTTTATATTATGCATAAAGACAGGTAACGGAACCGGTAAATTATGAGCTGTCAAAACATATTAGTCTGGCTGCCTTCACCGATGGGTGACGCTGTAATGGCGACCCCCGCCCTGCGCTGCATCAGGAATCTGTTTGAAAACGATAAAATCTTCTTCTGCGCAAATGACACCGTCGCTCAGGTTCTGGCTGACAGTCCCTTTGCCGATGAATGGATAACAATAAAATCGCACTGTCCTTTCGCAATCGCCTCCGAGCTTAAAAAACATAATTTCGATACCGCCATTTTATTCAAAAACTCATTCGCTTCCGCTCTTGCCGTGTTTCTGGCAGGCGTCAAAACACGCATAGGATACGCAAGAGATGGGCGGGGCATTTTCCTGACAGAAAAACTGTTCCCGCCTAAAATCGGCCTTTTCCGCTACAAACCACTCTCAGCCCTCGATTATTATCTCGCCGTCGCTTCCTGGCTCGGCGCGGATGTATTGGACAGAAAACTCGAACTTTCTGTTAATGAAGAAGACAAAAAAGCGGTTATTGAAAAATTCGGCGAAAAACTAAACGGCCGAAATCCTTTTGTCATACTCGTGCCCGGCGGCGCCTTCGGCCCCAGCAAAATCTGGCCGGAGGAAAGATTCGCGCAAACGGCCGATTTTCTTATCGAAAAATTCTCAGCCAATGTCTTTGTTTCTGTAAGTCCCGTAAAAGAGGAAATTCAGATTGCCGAAAAAATCTGCTCTAATGCAAAACATCCGATTGTCAATCTGGGCGAAAATCCCGTTACGCTCGGACAGCTAAAGGCTCTTTTCCCCTTTGCCGAACTTGTAATTACCAACGACACCGGTCCGCGGCATATCGCCATCGCTCTGGGTCGAAAAATCATAACTCTTTTCGGACCGAACAATCCGGTCTGGACGGAAAACAACTATCCGAACGAAGTAAAAATCATCGCCGATGTCCCCTGCGCCCCCTGCGACAAACCAGTATGCAAAAAAGACAAACATTACTGTATGGAATCGATAACTGCTAACATCGTTTGTCAAACCGCCGAAAAATTCCTCGCCGGCAGTAAAAAAACAGATGATTTTGCCGAAATTTCTCTCAATTTTACCGTCCGCAGCGACTTTGTCGATTGTTTCAGCCGGCTCGGACTGGAAAATATAGACGATGTTTTCAATTTCGCTCAGGGTAAAAGCCTGACAAAACCGAATCTGGCTTCTTTTCGAGAAAGAATCGTATTCGATACACAAAATCCAACAGCGACACTCTTTTTAAAACGATATCAGAACATTCCAAAACTGATTCAGTTAAAAAACCGGCTGGCTCGGCGGAAAAAAATATCGATGATGGCCTGCGACAATCAGCCAGCAGAAGAACTGCGAAAGCTCGGCATAAATACACCACGGACAATCGCCTTCGGTGAGCAATGGCAGGAATTGTTTGAAAAGCGAAGCTTCATAATAACCGAAAAAATCCCGGATGCGTCCAGCCTTGAGGAAAATTTGCCGCTTGAAAGAGAAAACTTTATCGAAAACCTCGCCGCATTTGTGAGAAAATTCCACGATACGGGTTTCCGCCATCGTGATTTATATCTGTGCCATATATTCTGCGATTCGAAAACAAATTTTACGCTGATAGATTTGAACAGGGTATTCAAACCGTTATTATTTTCTAAAAAATATCTCATAAAAGACCTTGCGCAGCTTTACTACTCGGCTCCGGGCAATTCCGTTACAGAGGCAGACTGGCTGAAGTTCTTTCTGGCATACTGGCAGAAAGACAAGCTCTCGAAACAGGACGAATTATTGATAAAAAAGATTAAATCAAAAGCTCGGAAAATGGCAAAACACGATAAAAAACACAACAGAACCGCACCATTCGAGAAACAACCGTGATGAAAGTTGCGATAATAACAGAACGGGCAAATATCACTTTAGGCGGAGCGGAGAAAAGCGTTTTCGAGCTTGCCGCCGCGATGGTGCTTGCAGGAGTCGATGCAAAAATCCTCGCCGCCACCGGCACCGCCCATTCCAACAGGGTAAAAGTCCTCTGCGACAGCACAAAAAAACGCGTCAGCCTGAAAACTTTTGAAAAGGCTCTTAAGCAGCACTTAAGTGAAAACCATTACGATATTATCCACAGCACGCTGCCTTACGCCTTTGCCGATATCTATCAGCCCAGAGGCGGAAGTTATCCCGAAGCGGCTATCCGCAACGCGTCGAGCTACAAACGCACAACTGTAAGGTTTTTTAAGCTTTTTACCAGCTTCGCAAATATCAAAAGAACTGTCCTCGCCCGCGCAGAGAAAAAATTGTGCAGACTTGCCCGCCGAAGCCTTGGCGAAGGCGGGAAGCAGGATGGCCCCATCGTCGCCGCACTGAGTGAATACGTAAAAATACAATTTAAAAAACATTATAATCTGCCGGACGAAAGAATATGTATCATTCCAAACGGAATCAAACCCGCTCACAATATAAACAAAACACGCAGCGACAAACTCCGCTCACAGATACTCGCTCAGCTCAAACTCAAAGAGGCTCAGCAGCCCGTCTTTTTCGTCTTTGCCGCACACAATTTCAGACTCAAAGGCCTCGTACCTCTCATTCGGGCAATGAAAATCCTGACTGAAAAGCTCACTAAACGCCCGCCCTATCTGGTCGCAGTCGGAAAAGGCTCTGTCGCGAAATATCGCAGGCTTTGCAGGAAACTCAAAATCGCCGACAAGGTAATCTTCATCGGCCCTACATCGCATATGCAGAATGTCCTCGACGTAACCGATGTCGCAGTGCTGCCAACCTATTACGACCCGTCGAGCAGATTCATACTCGAAGCCCTCGCGGCAGGCAAACCCGTGATAACCACTAAATATAACGGCGCTGCCGATTTATACACTGCCGAGCGACACGGAAAAATCTTCGACTCTCCCGACGACGTCGACTCGTTGGCCGAAGCTATGAAATACTTTTGCAGCACCGAAAACATCGCCGCCGCGAGCAAAGCAATCGAAGATGACGATATCGAAACAAAGGTGTCAATCAAAACTCATTGTCAGAAATTGCTCGATTTGTACGACACTATAATCGAAAACAGGACTAAAAAATGAAAGAAACTCTCTTAATTATTGTCTCTTACCTCGCAGGTTCGATTTCCTTTGCTTGGTTAGTCGCAAAGGCAAAGGGCATAGACCTCCGCACAATCGGCTCCGGCAACCTTGGAGCAACGAATCTCGCCCGCGCCTGCGGGAAAAAATGGGCGTACTCCTGTTTCCTGTTCGACGTCTTAAAAGGCTTTGTACCCAGCTTCGCTGCAAAATTCCTTATCCTCTCGGAATCTGCCGCTCCGGCTTCTCTTTCACTCTGGCTGGCGGTCGGCGTCGCCGCGATACTCGGCCACATCTTCCCGTTCTATCTCAAATTCAAAGGCGGCAAAGGTGTCGCCACAAGTTTCGGCGTAGCTTTGGGTATTTGGCCTTATTACACAATTCCCTGTATCGCACTTTTTATCCTCTGGGCAATCATTGTACTCATCTCGAAATACATCTCGCTCGCTTCAGTCATCGCCGCGGCGATTTTCCCGATATTGATGATTATTCTTACAGCAGTTCTGGACAATTGGCGATTCGATATCCTCTGGCCTTTGATTTTAATGGCGTTTGTTTTGTGTTCGCTCGTAATATTTCTTCATCGGGCCAATATAAAACGTCTCCTCGCCGGCACCGAAAACAAAGTTCTGCAGAAACAGCCTAAACCTTCAGTTTAGCCCCCAGTATTTTTGCCACAACCTGCGGATTTGCCGTCCCTTTTGTTTTTTGCATTACCTGCCCCATCAAAAACCCGTGTGCCTTTTTGCTTTTCTTATCGCCGCTTTTGGCGTCCTCTACCGCCTGCGGATTTGACGCTATAACCTCATCGACAATTTTCTCAAGCTCGCCCGCATCGCTTTTCTGAAGAAGTTCAAGTTTCTCCGCAAGCTTGCCGGGCTGCTCTTTGCTTTCCGCCATTTTCCCGAAAATCGTAACCGCCGCCGTCGCGCTTATCTGACCTGCGTCCGTCATTTTCGCAAGTTCCGCAAGCCTTGCCGGCTCGATTCCGAGTTGGGCAACGCCGCAGTTTTTCTCATTGGCCATTTTCAGCCCTGCCTGTGTAATCAGATTGCAGACCCTTTTCGCATCGCCCCCCGCTTTTACGGCACTATCAAAATATTCCGCTGTCGCCCTGTCCGCCGACAGCACAGAAACATCGTAATCGCTTAAGCCATAAACAGTTACGAATCGCTCCTGCGTTTTCAAAGGCAATTCGCAAAGCCTTGTCTTTATTTCATTTAGCCATTTTTCATCTACCACTACCGGCACAAGGTCGGGGTCGGGGAAATAACGGTAATCGTGTGCCTCTTCTTTTTCTCTCTGCAGAACGGTTACTTCTTTTATATCATCCCAGCCGAATGTTTTTTTATTGCCGCTTTGCATAACTTCCCCGCGTTCAGTAAAATTATCGAACTGTCTTTGTGCTTCATACGCCACGCTTTTTTCAAGCGCCTTGAAACTGTTAAGATTTTTGACTTCGGTAATTGGCGTTTTGTATTCTTTGCCGTCCTTTTTAATATGAAGATTAACATTCGGCTCGAACCGCATATGTCCCTTCTGCATATCCGCTTCCGAAACGCCGAGAAACCGCACAATCCGCTGCAATTCGGTCGCAAGCAGTCTCACTTCTTCGGCGCTGTTGATATCCGGCTCGGTTACGATTTCCATCAGCGGCGTCCCTGCCCTGTTCAAATCGACTTGCGAAAAACTTCCCGCGTGAATATTTTTACCCGCGTCTTCTTCGAGATGAACCCTGCGGATTCGGATTTTCTTTGTCGCCCCGCCGCCGATAGGAATTTCTATAAAACCGTTCGACCCGATTGGCAAATCGTATTGGCTTATCTGGTAATTCTTCGGCAAATCCGGATAGTAATAACTTTTCCTGTCCCATTTCGTAAATTCCGCGATTTTGCAGTTAAGCGCAGTCGCCGTAAGTATTGCTGACTCTACCGCCTGTCTGTTCATCACCGGCAGTGCCCCCGGCAGCCCCAGACATACCGGACAAACCCTGCTGTTCGGCTCGCCGGCAAAAACCAGTTCGCACCCGCAAAACATCTTCGTCCGCGTCGCAAGCTGCACGTGTATCTCAAGCCCGACAATAACTTTATAATCGCTATTCGTCATAGTCCAGGTCTTTTCTTATGAAAATCCGTCTGACTTTCGAACTTTCCCGCTATTCTAAAAAGTTTTTCTTCGCTGAAAGCAGGACTGATTATCTGCAGCCCTATCGGCAGGTTTTTATTATCAAATCCGCACGGAATACTGATTGCCGGCACGCCCGCCAGATTAACCGCGATGGTATAAACATCCGAAAGATACATCTGCAATGGGTCTGCCGTTTTTTCGCCGATTTTAAACGCCGTCGTCGGACTCGTCGGCATCATAATGCAATCAGCCTTGCCGAACGCCGCCGTAAAATCGCTGCGGATAAGGTTCCGCACCTTCAGCGCCTTTAAATAATAAGCATCGTAATATCCGCTCGAAAGCGCGTACGTTCCCAGCATAATACGTCTTTTAACTTCAGTCCCAAGCGCCTCTGCACGCGATTTCGTATAAACCTCGATATAATCGCCTGCGTTTTTAGTCCTGTGTCCATAATGCACCCCGTCATAGCGGGCAAGATTGCTCGATGCCTCAGCCGTAGCAATCAAATAATACGCCGCGATTGCATATTCGAAGTGCGGCATCTTTATCTCGACAATCTCTGCTCCAAGTTTTCTGTAAATCTCAATCGCACTCTTAATAGCGGCAATAACTTCACTGTCGGCGCCTTCGAATAATTGCGGCACAACCGCGATGTTCAGATTTTTTACTTCTTTCCCGACCCCATCAAGAAAATCGCACATCGGCGCCGTCTTTTCATCGACGCTCGTACTGTCTTTCTCATCGTGGCCTGCGATAACATTCAGCAGCAACGCACAGTCCGCAATATCTTTCGTCAAAGGCCCGATTTGGTCGAGACTCGAACCGTAAGCTACAAGTCCATATCGCGAAATCCTGCCGTAAGTCGGCTTAAGTCCCACAACGCCGCAGAAACTCGCCGGCTGCCTGATTGAGCCGCCTGTATCGGAGCCCAGAGCGGCAAAACACATTTGCGCCGCTACCGCCGCCGCCGAGCCGCCGCTGCTTCCGCCGGGCACTCTGCTTTTATCCCACGGATTGCTCGTCTTTTTCAGGCCTGAATTTTCCGTGCTTGAACCCATCGCGAACTCGTCGAGATTTGTCTTGCCGATTATAATTGCATCAGCCGCCAGAAGTTTTTCTATCACTGTCGCGTTATAAGGCGAATGGAAATTTTCGAGTATTTTCGACCCGCAGGTCGTTGCGCCGAAGGTCGTACACATATTATCCTTAACAGCTATCGGCACACCCGCTAAGGCGCCGACAGATTGGCCTTTGGCGATTTTTTCATCAATCTCTTTTGCCCTTTTCAGAGCGTCCTGTTTGAAAGTGCTTAAAAATGCCCCGATTTGACCATCGTATTTTTCTATTTGTGTAAAAACTGTACCAGTAGCATCTGTGCTTTTAGTACGTCCTGCGGCTATTTCATCTCGCAACTGCCTGCAACTGAATCCCAGTAATTCATCGCTCATTTTTTTATTGTTTTTTATGACTTAGAAACCATTTATACAATTCTTCATTTTCATAAGTTACCGTCCAGCTGTCATGCTTAAGTTCCGGATAAATGGTAAATTTCACATCTCCGCCTGCGGCTTTAACGGCATCAACCATTTCCTGCGACCTTCGCAGGGGCACTACATCATCCTTTGCGCCATGAAAAACCCAAATAGGCATTTTCAAGTTTTTCACAAAAAGTAACTCGCCGCCTCCGCATATAGGTGCGATAGCGGCAAAATCCTGCGGATACCTTGCCGCAAGATACCATGTGCCAAAACCGCCCATACTTATTCCGGTCAGATAAACTCTCGAAGGGTCGATATTATATTTAGCCTTGATACGGTCAATCAGCGCTTTTAATGTTTCGGCATACCCTGTCCACCATGCGTTCTCAAGACACTGCGGCGAAACAACAACAAATGGAAAATCAGCTTTCTTTTCCAGCATCTTTGGAATGCCCTGCATCTTTACTTTTTCCAAATCATCTTCGCGTTCGCCTGCTCCATGAAGAAATACAATCAAAGGCCAGGATTGTCCTTTTTTGTCATAGCCGTCGGGTAAATACAATAAATATTTCATATTAACCTGCGTCTTGAAATTCTTCTTTTGCTGCTTTGATTTACTCACAGCACACGCCTTATTGCCGCAATAACCGGAAACTGATAAAAACAAAACAATAAACAATATAGCTATTTGGGACATTAACTTCATAGACTTGAACCTCCTTCAAGAATTTTAGGAACTATAAAAAATTGCTCGTCCTTGTCCGGTGCGTTGGCAAGGGTCTTTTCCGTTCCTAATGATTGTTTTATTTCATCTTCCCTGAGGCAGTTGCTTATCGGCAGACAGTGCGCCAAAGGTTCGACCTTGCTCGTATCGAGCTGATTGAGTTTCTCCACGTATTCGAGTATCGCGCCGAGCTGGCCGGTAAATTGCGTAATTTCAGCCTCGCTCAAATCCAGCCTGCTCAATTTGGCCGTTTGCCTTACCTGTTCGATA
>PGYD01000064.1 GCA_002839495.1 Planctomycetes bacterium HGW-Planctomycetes-1 | reverse complement strand
GAACTTTGCAATCCGTTGCCATTGTTCGTTTGTTATGTCCATAAACCATATATCGGCTCATATTAACCCAAAAATTGAGGTTTTGGGATAGGTTTTAATCAATATTACCGAAAATTAATACCTGCTGATAAAAATTATTATATTGCTCCATTCTCAATTAAAAAAGATGCAAATGTCTATGGCCTCATATTTGGATCGAGTAGTTTATATGGATTAGAGAAGTTTTTGAGGGTATGTTGGGATATTGATCCTGAAACCGGAGAAGCAAACTATAACATTGACCGAGATGCCTTTCGGAATACACAGCTTTTATTTAAGGAACTCAGCATTCCGCGTAAAAAAGATGAATTTCAAAATAACTTATTAGCTGAATTAATGAAAAAATCTTTAACAAATAAGGAACTTTACAAATATTGTCTTGAAAATGGTTTTCTACCCAAACATATGAATGAAATATTGACTGCAATACAAAAAGAAGGTAAACTCATTACTGTTCCGAAAGATTCCAAACACTTCTATATCGGTTGGAATTATTATAGCGGCAAGAAAGATATAATAGTGACTTTTTCGGTGAAAGAATAAAAATTCACTTATATGGGAAATACCAAGATAGAATGGACAGAATCGACGTGGAATCCTGTAACAGGATGCTCGGAGATAAGCGCAGGATGTAAAAACTGCTATGCCAAGAGAATGGCTCTAAGATTGCAGGCGATGGGACAGCCGAATTACCGCAACGGTTTTAAAGTAACCTGTCATCCAAAAGCGCTTAACTTGCCGTTAGGCTGGAAAAAGCCGCAGATGATTTTCGTTAATTCAATGAGCGACCTTTTCCATATTAAAGTTCCCTGTGAATTTATATCTAAAATTTTTGATGTTATGAACCGGACACCTCAGCATATTTATCAATTCTTAACCAAAAGAGCAGAAAGACTGGCGGAGTTATCAGATTCTTTGCTGTGGTCAAAAAATGTATGGGCAGGAGTTACTGTAGAGGCCGCGGATTACAAATACAGAATCGAACTTTTGCGGCAAACAAAAGCCAACGTCAAATTTTTATCTTTAGAGCCTTTGCTGGATGATGTCGGGATATTAGATTTGACTGGTATTGATTGGGTTATAACGGGCGGAGAATCCGGACCCGGTGCAAGACCGATAGAGGCCGACTGGGTCAGAAACATTAGAGAGCAATGCTTAGAGCAGAATGTCCCGTTCTTCTTTAAACAATGGGGTGGGTTCAATAAGAAAAAAAACGGCCGTACGCTCGACGGTAAAGAGTGGGATCAGATACCCAAACCTCTTGAAGAGGTTTGTGTTTAATTTACATTAGCTGTTTTACCCTGCTTTTTCAATCATCGCAGATGCAATTGTTGCAAACCACGGCGCAAAGGACATTATCTTATCCGACTTGGACAAATTGTGTCTTGCGCAAAGCAGTCTGACATTTTTCGCTGTTATACTGCTTCCGCCTTTTGAATAAGGTACATCGTGGTCGAAATGAAGATTATCTTTACTGCCGCAGATAACGCATTTTCCTTGGTCGCGTTTCCAGACCTCGACTTTAACAGGTGTCGGAATCGCACGCGTTACTTTCAAAAATGGCTCTCTTCTGAAAGGCGCCTTTGCAGGTCTTAAGAAAAACCTGCAAACCTTTCGCCCATCATCAGAAACAATTTTAGCATCGATTAATTCGTATTTTCCTCTATCGCACCATATACCCGACGAGATTTTTTCATAGACTTGGACTAATTCAGGTTTTCGTTTTTTGGCCTTGTAATCAGCAGCAGCCTGAAAAAATTTACCGTTTTCGGTCAATCTGCCGGATGTTGTTTCAAGCGGCTGGTCTTCTTTTTTTGGGTTTATACCTTTTCGTTTTAATTCATCGTGTCCTTCGTATTCGAGGATTCCGGTGTCTGGATGCCAGCGGTCTTTGTATGGTGCTCCTTTTCTTACGCTCATTAGGATTATTGAGTATCCGTGTTTGATTCGGTAGTTCATTCCTCGCTGGAGCATAATATCTTCTCGCCTCACAATATCTGAATAAGAAATTATGCTTTTATATGCCATATTTTTAATCCTTTAACGAACGGCATTATACTCAAAACCCCCTCGAAAATCCTCAAAAACTTTGCGGGGGTTAATCTTTAGCAGCTCTTGGTACCATTTGCAACAAATCCGTCACCCATTCTTCGAAGCAGAACGGATAGATATTGAGTTTGAGCGCCTCGCCGGGGAATGAGCAGCCTTGTTTTGTCAGGGCATCGGCGAGTTTATCGACCTCGTCGCCGAAATCCTCGGCAACTAATTTCAGGAAAATTTTCTTTAGCTGTTTTAGTCTTTGTTTTTTTCTTTTGACTTTTATTTCGCCCTGTTTTTCAGCCGCCCTGAAATACTCGTAGATGGTTTTTACAGGCACATCTTTTCTGAAATATTTTTCCAGTCGTTTCGGGAGCTTTTCGGGCAGTGCGTTGCGGTTTTGAATCGCATCCTGAATTTCCTCCTGGGTATAATAAAGAAACGGGTTTGCGAAGAACACTGTGGGGCTGTAATCACATCTCAAATCCGACAGGTAGTTTTGGAATGCGTTTGGTCCTTTACTTCGCAGGAGAAAGTCGCTCGGCCCGTCGCCGATAAGGACTATATGGCAGAAATTATTCGCATCGGCGCGGTTGAATCTTGCTATATCGCTGTAAGCCTGCTGAAGGGGCGGTTTTGTCTGGGTTCGTACATCCATAATCAGGATTTTCGAATCGACGGTATCGCGTGCGGTTTTGAGGATATCTTCGGGCGTAATACTTTGGCCGTTTCCGGGCGGTATTAACTGTGCCGAGCTTGTGTCGGGATATTCCGACAGTCTTTCGGAAATATCTGCGGCGAGAACCTTATCGAGGGTAATTATATGTATTCTGTTTTTTCTGTCTGTGTAGTGCAGCATTTAGTATATCTATATCTAAAATAGGTCTTTTAATCAAGTATTCTTATAAGCCTCTATATTGAAACCATTGGTGTACACTTGCATGCTTATATTTTTTTGTGCTTCTGCCCCCCCCGTCTTGATATTGCGTTTTTCGTAAATAAATCGCCCCTCTCTGCTGCCATTTTTCCTCTTGTGGACGAGACTGTCCGGTTGTGGACTTGTCCGCCGTAGTTTTTTAACGAAGGTGGATTGACATCAGGTCGGGATTAGTTACACTACCTTTTCCATTACCTGTTGTCTGAAATGGGTTTGCGTCAAAACAAGCTCAAAATAATTCGAGTTGTTTAGGTGCAGGTGGTGTCGGTTTTCGCATTTTCCCCCAGAAAATCCGCATCTTTTCGAACTGTTTATCAGTAATTGTAAGCAGCCGAACCTCGCCGTCCGGCGGCAAAAAAATCTGTATCCTGCGGTAATGAACATCGGCATTTTCCTCACTTGCACAGTGCCTTGCATACACCGAGTATTGTATCATAGCAAAGCCGTCCTTCAAAAGATTTTTTCGAAAATGCGTATAATCTTTTCGCGCCTTTTCCGTATCCGTCGGCAAATCAAACATCGTAAATATCCACACCGCTCTATACCCGCTTATAATCATTTTATTAGCCACCGAGCTCACAGAGAACACAGAGATATATAATTTATACAGTGTTAATCAGTGTAAATCCGTGTCTAAAAAATTCCGTGTTAGTCTGTGTCTATATCTTCGGTAAATCTATTTCTTTTTGTTCTTCGCTAAAACACCTTACAAGCGATGCCGCCGTCCTGTGAAGCCCGACCATTAACGGCCCTTTGAAACCGGCGATTTCTACTTCTTCGTATAAAACCTCAAGCAGCCTTGCTTTTATCACCTGTGTCAATTCTTCCCAGTCTTCGCTTTGAACAATCTCTCTAACCTTTACCTCAACATATCCCCTGAAAGGCTCAACCAAATCATCCGCAAGACAAAATGCGTTATATTTATTTCGATGATGAAGTCCCACCGATGGCAATAATCCCGCGCTGCAAATCGCTCTCGCTACCGCCGCACGCATTACCATATAACCGTAATTCAGCAAATTGTTCGGCGGTTTGCCTTCGGCATCCCGCCTGAATAGTACATCCTGCAAATATGCACTCCAGAATAATTTGCTTGCCCTTGCCTCGACATTCGATGGGTCGCCGCTGCGAACCTGACTGATTAAAGCTGTTAATGCTTTCTGAATTTGCGTATTATCTTTTACAATTTTTGCCTGATGTCTGATTTTCGCGCGGATTATTTGCTGCCACAGTTTCTTTCTCAAAGGCTCTCTTGTTTTTATTTGCTGTGCGATTCGCTGTGTCTGAATCGAATTGCTTTCAATCGGCAATAAGCACCCGGCGGGTAAATGGTCATTGCCGCAAAACACGACAGCCGTGCCGTGCTTTAATAATTCTGTAAAAACCGAGTGCGTATAAACTATCGCCGGATTATCGACTAAAAGTACGCCGATATCTTCGCAGGGAATAGACCTTTCCTCATATTTAGCCGCCGGTTTTACCGGCGGTTCTTTACCCCTATCAGAATCTGATGACCTGATTATCAATTGCCCGTATTTTATCGAAAGAGATGTCCGTTCTCGCGATATCTCAATTATCTTTTTAATCATTTCCGAAGCACTTAGCCCAGCCTGTTTTTCTCTCTGCCCACCTTATTCTTCCAAGCAAATCCACAGTAACTTTTTTCGGCGTCATTGCCATAAAATCATTGATGTTTCGTAGTCTATATCCATCTTTTGTTTCTTTCGTAGGCAAATCAGTTGACTTACAATTGACCCGAAGCTCCCATAATTTCAAATCAACAGATTCATCTCTTTCGTCTCCTTCTCCAATACCGGTAATTCTGGCGAGAATCTCTTTTTTATCGTTGTTTTTAATCAATACGGTATCTGCCTTTGATAGCCACATCACAAATTCAGCATCGGGATGGTTTGGATGTTTTCTTAAGACTATTGGATCTTTATCCTTTATTTCTTGCTTTTTATATTCTTCTATTCGTTGGCTTATCTCCCATATATTCCAAATCTTGCAGATATATCTTTTTATACCATTTTCTTTTATTTGGAATATCTCAATGTGATGATTTTCAGGTTTCTCGACCCACACCGTTTGAGGTTCTCCTTCTTTGCCTCGAATTGGAATCATATTTTCATCTGTATGCTTTGTCCAAATTCGTACTTTCCAAATAGGAACAGGTGTTCCTTCTTTATTTGGCAAATAAATAGAACTATCAAACGCACCTTTAACATCTCCTTTTTCTTTTATTCTATCCTTCACAAGTTTTTTAATAGCCTCATCGCATATCTGTCCAACTTCGGCTTTGCTCAAATCGGTCAAAAATTTTCTTGTTATGTATTTGCCTGCATATTTTCCGTTCGTTTCTTTCCAATAGTGCGTTGCTGCATGAAGTTCGCCGCATACTTTTCTTTGCGTCCTGTGAGAAATTTTAACCAAATCAACAGCAGCAGCTAATTCCTCTTCAAAGTCTTTCCATGGCCTTTCAACATATATTTCCTTTCGTCTCTTCCTTGGATATGCTCTCTGCAACTCATGTGTTACTTTTTCAATAGTTTTTGGTTCAGTAACAGCAATTACAGCAGCATCGATAGCGTGGTGTCTTAAGTCCTCTCGGTTCTTTTTTGCAGGCTGTTTTTGTGCATCGGTGTTTTCTTCCGATTCATCGATTTTTCGCTCAACTCCGAGAATTCTATTCAAATCCCACCATTTTCGTAATTCACCTGTTACGCCGCCCTTTGTTGTTTTAACGCGTTTTTTTGCCTCATTACTATTATAAAGTCGCTCAAGATATTCGCGAGTTTCGTTGGCAATATAACCAGCCTCATTTAAGTATCTTTCCGGCTCATAAATTTCGTCAATTTGGTCTCCGGTGATAAAAAACCTTTCCCATTTTCTTTCATTAATTAATTTTGAATCAGCGCTGTTTCTTGCAGTTTTTTTTGACCCACGAGTTTTTCTCTGCGGTTTCCAATGATCTATTGCATTTTGGACCCTTTCCCATTTTATTTCATTATGGCCCAGCCAGTCAAAAACAGTTTTTTGCTTTTTGTCTTGATTCTCGGCGGTAAAACAGACAACTTTATTACTCATCGAATTATCAAGACTCATTGAATATGGCAGAATATGGTCAATTTGTGTATCTTCACTAAAAAGTTGACCTACTGAAATTTGGTCCCCGCTATAAGGACTTAATGTATTTTGTTCAACCCATAGCAGATATTTTTCTATCGCCCAGGGCGGAATTTTTTTGCCCCATTTCCACTCCGGTGACTTTTGCACATCTTCTGCTATTAAAGCTTTTGTCCTTCTTCTTTCACTCTGTTGTTTCAAAATCTTTTGTCGTTGTTTTTTACTTGCTTTTAAATCTCTTGTAAATTCAATAACTATTTTTTCTGGCTTGCCTATTTCGGCTATAAGCCTATTTACAAGCCGATGCACCTGATACAAAACCGTTGCTACATTTGGGTTGGTAATATAAAAACCAGCCTTTTTGTCCGGCACTGGTAAACTTGGCAATTCATCCCATTTCTGCTTAAATCCTGCGGCTTTTATGGCGTCAGATAGCGGTAATCCTTCTTTTGACATTTTTGGAAGTATTTCGTTAAGAACTTTCTCACAGAATTTTACATTTCCATCAGGCAGTTCAATTTCGGAAATCTTTTTTAAGTCGATACTTTTTATGCCACAAATTCTGTAAATCTCATCAGCGGTTTTTATCTCGGTAATTTCTCCTCTTTCATCTTCAATATACCTCAAAATTTCCTGCCAGATTTTATCTCTTGTTTCCTCTGAAAAATTCAGCCACACATCTTTCCCGACAAGTTTACAAAGCTGTGAGTCTATTTCGTTACCGGTCAGTGTATTATCATCGTCAAACTCAAAATTCAGTCGTTCATCATCTGCTAATTCTAATTCTTTTCTTATATCTTTAAGGTTAACCTCGTCTTTACAGGATAGCAGATTGATTATCTTTTTGCGTTCTTCATCGTTCAGCCCTCTTGTTATACCCCTCTTGATAACACGAAGGTCATTTACTTTCTGCAAGAATCTGAACCGTTGTGCTTTTCGATTTGCAAGAGAACACCTGAATTCTTTTGGCATTAAACTGCATCGCCCCCACATTTTCCTCATTTTTGATGGTAGTTGTTTATATGAAATCTGGTCGAAAAGAAGACTTTCGATTTGTTTTTTCATTTCAACACTGAAGAAACCGCCGTTGCCATTTTTTTGGTAAATCTTCTTTTGATTGTCCCATATCCTATTAAACTCTTCCTTATATTGCTCTCTGACGGCTAAACCTTGAAATTTTCCCCCTTTATTTTTTATGGCCTTGAATTTATCTGCGGTTCTTTTCTCGTGCCATAATTGGCCGGGGGTTTTGTTGCCAAGTTCTTCTTTGAATTTGTTCTTTGCGTCGTTGATTTTTCCCTTTTCCTCCTTTTTAGGAGGTGCTTTTCTGTTTGATTTAAAGCCACGTTTTTTACAGAGATGTAAAAATATTCGTCCAAGTTCTGTTAGAGATAACTGTTCGTTTTCCTTTATTGCTTTAGCTCTTAATTCGTATGGATCGGTTTGCTGAAGCTTTTGCAGTTCGGCATCATCTTGAGGAAGAATATTGTTGGTACGAAGAAGGGCTATTAACTTTGTCCGTCGTGCTTTTCTTCTTCTCAGGGTTCTCCTTGTTCCACGTTTTTCTCTGCGTGTCTTGTTTCGTGTTTGCTCTCTCTTCCCTTGTCCATATCTCTCAACACCAGCCGGAAAAATTCTTGCCCCAATTGCGGGCATAAAATTTGGACCATCTGGAATTTTGGCTAAGCCTTTATAATTGCCGTTTTCATCGATGGTTACAGCCGCCCAGCCAATAGAAGATGGCCCTAAATCGAGACCCAGCACATAACTCATAATCTGCCTCCTGCTAACAAGATAAAGATGTATTTTTTCTCTCTGTGTTTATCCGGCGGAAATTATACAAAAAACACTTGATTTGTCCACAAAAAAGTTTATAGTGATAATCGTGTAACTAATCCCGACCTGTTCTTTTCATAACAAAAGAAAAGTTGCAGGCAGTCCTGCCCAAAAGGCGGGGCAGCTCTACGGAGCATCCTGGCGAGGAATCGAAAGAGGCCTCGCCTTTTTTCCGCGCATAAAAAACCCCTGCCAACAATTTAAAGTGCAAATCCTCTGTGAAATCTGTGGCTAAAAACAACGCATAAAAAAGCATACCGCCCCTAAATTCTAAAGAATAAAGGGGTTAAATTGCTTAAATAGCGAACAGGTGTGGGGTTGACCCCGCACCTATTAAGTATTTAATCCCGCGGCACGTTTCGGCAGAGTTCGATTATTCCTGCCCGCACATTTTGATGAATTTATGGTAATAAAATCGCTTGAATAGCAAATAGGTGTGGGGTTGACAAACGGGCAAATTGCCGCTAAAACAACTGGGGACGGGAATTTATGGCTGACTTAAAACAGCGGAAAAATGGTGTGATGGTCGAGACGCTTGGTGCGATGGTGATTCGCGGCGTCAACCACAGCGGCAGATTTGCTCGTTTTCAGGTTGCTTCTGCTGTTGCTTCTGTGGCTGCTTGTTTTCGTCCTGCGACGTATCCGATGATTTGGAATCAGATGTTGGCCATCGGCGTCCGCTCCGTACCAGTCGTGATGGTTACCGGGGCGTTTGTGGGGATGGTGCTGGCAATACAAGCGTACGACCAGCTGGCGGGAATGGGAATCGAAGAACACCTCGGCGTATTAATAAACCTGTCCGTAGTCAAAGAATTAGGCCCCGTACTGGCGGCTGTAATGCTCGCAGGAAGAGTCGGCGGAGCTCTAACAGCAGAACTGGGGACAATGAACGTTACAGAACAAATAATAGCCGTCAGAAGCATGGGAACCGACCCCATCAGATATTTAGTCGCACCACGACTCATAGCCTGCCTACTATTGACACCATTCTTGATAATATATGCCGACTTTCTGGGCATAATCGGGGGGTATATAATCAGCGTAATGCACTTCGGAATAAACAGCCGAGCATATTGGGGCTTCTCAGCAGCCGGCGTAGAAATGTGGGATATCACAATCGGTATCATAAAAGGGTTCTTCTTCGGAGCCGCTATCGCAGGGGTAAGCTGCTATAAAGGCTTCCACTGCAAAGAAGGCGCACAAGGCGTCGGGCAAGCATGCACCGAAGCATTCGTCGGCAGCTTCATTTTGATTTTAGCCATCGACTTCGTACTGGCCGTGGTATTCAAGGCCATATACTCGACATTCTGGCCGTTAAAAATATTGCTTTAAATATAAAGAGGTAAGGAAGTAAGGAGGTAGGGAAGTGAGGTGCTTCACCTACTTGCCTCACTAAAAAATAACATCGCTGTGATTTGTCCGCCGTATTATACCGCAAAACGAAGAAT
>PGYD01000063.1 GCA_002839495.1 Planctomycetes bacterium HGW-Planctomycetes-1 | reverse complement strand
GGTCAAATTGAAATCGATACAGGTCATAATTTGTTTTAAGTCTTTTGCTTATTTAATGTTATAATAAAACTGTTAAAAGTTAACGGGACAGTACTGATTCCGAATAATTAATGTTTCAGCGGTGTTTTTGCCGAAGACGTTAAAATAAGCGATATTTAATCTTGTTTTTCAACTTTGGGAATCTGGTGACTAATGAAGGTTAACTGCTGGGAGTTTCGCAAGTGCGGGAGACAGCCGGGCGGGACAAAGGTTGAAGAATTCGGCGTTTGTCCGGCGGCGATAAGTAAAGAACATAACGGCAAAAACGGGGGACAAACCGGCGGACGATACTGCTGGAAAGCCAAAGGCACACTTAGCGATATTCATACGAAAAACAACAAAACCGAGAAGATACTCAAATGCATTGCGTGCGAGTTTTATAAGCTGGTTCAGGATGAGCAGGGATCCTGCATCGAAATGTAAGCTGAAACGCGGCTAAAACACTCGGCAAATCGGTGTTGATTCAAATCGGTTTTTAGTATAATATCACGTCTTGATGTTTAACCATAAAGGGCATTTATGACGGATATAAATCCAGTTAGAGACAAGGTATCAGAAATGCCTGACGGCAACCAAAGCCAGTCTGTCTCTAACGGGATAAAAGCGCAAATAGAACAGCTTAAACGGGGTACGGTCGAGATTTTCAATGAAAATGAGCTTGCCGAGCGGCTGGCAGAAGCGGCAAAAGAGAAACGACAACTCCGAATCAAACTCGGTATGGACCCGACTGCGCCGGATATTCACCTCGGCCATACGGTCGTTATGCGGAAGATGAGACAATTTCAGGATATGGGACATAAAGCTGTTTTGATTATAGGCGATTATACCGCGCGAATCGGCGACCCGACAGGACAAAACACCACAAGGCCGATGCTGTCCGGAGACCAGATTGATAAAAACGCAAAGACATATATCGAACAGGCGGGAAAAGTTCTCGACACCGCAAAAGATAAACTTGAAGTGAAATATAATGGCGAATGGCTCGAAAAAATGAGCCTGATGGAACTCATACAGCTTGCAGCAAAAAAAACAATTGCACAAATGCTTCAAAGGGACAGTTTTAAGCAGAGGCTGCAAAATGATGTAGATGTTTATACGCATGAATTTATTTATCCGCTGATGCAGGGATACGATTCTGTTATGGTAAAGGCTGATGTCGAGCTCGGCGGGACGGACCAGACATTTAATAATCTTGTCGGCAGGGACATTCAGCGGGCATACGGACAAAAAGCGCAAATTGTGATTACTATGCCGATACTCGTCGGACTTGACGGCACAGAAAAGATGAGCAAATCGAAGGGCAACTATATCGGCGTTACGGATTCGCCTAAAGATATGTTCGGCAAGGTGATGAGTATAAGCGATGAAATGATGGAAAATTATTACACGCTGCTGACGGATATACCGGCTGAAAAAATAAAAGAGCTTGTCAATCCGCAAAAGACGCATCCGAAAGAGGCGAAAGTTCTTTTGGGCAAGACGATTATAAAACAGTTTTACGATGAAGCTGCCGCTGAAAGCGCCGCGGCGGAATTCGAGAAAGTATTCGCTCAAAAACAGATACCGCAGGATATACCGGAAGTTAAAATATCGGGCGAATCTGTAACGGCGGCGAAACTGCTTTCGGCCTGCGAACTTGTCGCAAGCGGAGGCGAGGCGAAAAGACTTATAGCAGGGGGCGGAATGACGATTGACGGCGAAAAAATCACCGACCCTAATAAAGCGATAACGCCGAAAAACGGGATGATTGTCCGCGCGGGAAAACTTAAATTCGCGAAGCTTTCAGTGATTTAAGGAAGCGAAATTATGGGTAATACAAGAAAAAATAGGGTTAGTAAAATTCAAAAAGATAT
The DNA here is from genome assembly GCA_002839495.1 of Planctomycetes bacterium HGW-Planctomycetes-1. GTDB lineage: Bacteria > Planctomycetota > Phycisphaerae > Sedimentisphaerales > UBA12454 > UBA12454. The sequence continues at coordinate 7,574 of PGYD01000063.1, read as the reverse complement.
TAAAGCTGAACCGATTGTACGAAAATTGCAATTACACCGCAGGCAGATAAAAAAACTCGGTGTCAAACAGCTCGGACTTTTCGGCTCTGCCGCCAGAGGCAATATGAGAAAAAACAGCGATGTAGATGTGGTAGTCAAATTCGATAAAACGACTTACAGGAGATATTTAAGTTTGAAAACACTGCTTGAAGATATACTCGGCAGAGATGTGGACCTTTTGACTATGCCGTCTGTTCGGGGAAGACTTAAAGAACAGGTTATGAAGGATTATATAAATGTCTCGACATACTGAACTGCGGCTGCTCGATATGCTTGACGCTATCGAAAGGATTTTTAGCTACGCAAAAGGTATGCGCTATAATAATTTTTTGACTGACCGAAAAACACAGGATGCGATAGTCAGAAATATCGAGATTATAGGAGAAGCGGCCAGGGGCATCCCTAAAACGTTCCGTGTCGATAACCCGCAAATACCGTGGGACGAGATTATAGGTATGCGGAATATAATCGTTCATCATTATTTCGGTATTTTGCTCGACGTGGTCTGGGATATTGTAAAAAAGGAACTGCCCAAACTTAAAAAGCAGATAAAATCTATTATAAAAGTTAATTAAATAAATCCCGTTAGACCTCTTTGGGAATAATAAGTTATGGAAATTTTAAGAAAAAGCAGGTTTTATATGCACAGACAAAACTGGAAAGTTTTTAGAGGTCTAACGGGATGAAACTGCCTGAAATAAAAAACACGGATAAGTACATCGACCTTTATATTGTCGATTTCGGGGACAAGAGCGGCGTCGGATTTACCGCTGATGAAGTTGCAGAGCTTCTCGAAAGCGAAAAATTCAAAGATGTAAAGGTTTACAGAATCTACAAAACATATCCCGACGGCAAAATGGAGCTGAAAGGTGTGCCGAATGAGATATTTCAGCTCGAGGCAGGGATGTTCTTCTATGAAACCGATGAAAGTTCTGCACGAAGCGATTATAAAAAACTGACGGACTCTGCTGTGAAAACTGCTCCGCCGGCAAGGGCGAAAGTTCATCTTGCAAAATACAACGATGGGAAATTTGCTGTCGCTCTGATTTTCCCTGCCGAATACAACGACCAAATAAGCAGATGGCTTTTGGCTCTTGATTATAAAACGAAAGGCGCCGCTGAAGGGGGAATTGAAGCGGTTAAAAGGTATTATGCCGATAAGCCGGAAATTTTAGAAAGACACCAGTTATTCGACCAGAGGCAAATCGAAAGCCTCACAGACGCAGAGCTTTTGGCGGCGACGAAAAGAGCCGTTGTTAGATAATTGAAGATTTAAGATTGAAGATTGAAGATTTAAAAATTGCATTCGTTTTGTTTATCTCCTCTCTATTCAAAAGGAAGAGAGGAGCCAATGATTTTAAGAAAATGGAGTTTTCGATATCTACTCAAAAGATGGGGGTTAGGTTTACGGATAAAATCCGCGACATTTTTCGGCACAGGTGGATTAAGAAATCATAGTCAGGTGTTTTTGCCGCAGCATTTCTTGTATTTTTTTCCGCTTCCGCAGGGGCAGGGGTCGTTTCTTCCGACTTTCGGCTGGTCAAGTTTGATTTGTTTGACTCTGGCTGCTTCGCCCTGCGGGGCCTGAGCGGCTGCCCGCTGGCGTTCGGCCATTTCGAACTGACTTACTTCTTCGTGTTTTGTCTGCCCGGCCTGCCAGACGCTTCTTGTTCTTGCGCCCGCTTCGAGACGAACCTTAAATATCGTATCGGTAACCTTGTCCTCAATCAAATCGAGCATCTCATTGAACATCCGGAAGCCTTCCTGCTTGTATTCGATTTTCGGGTCCTTCTCGGCGTAGGCCCGCATAAAGATGCTTTCCTTCATATGGTCCATCGAATACAAATGGTCCTTCCACGCTGAATCGTAAAGCTGCAAAAGGACGTATTTTTCAAGTTCGCTCAGTTCGGTTCTCAAAAAGTCTCTGCCGACTTCGAGTAATTTTTCTTTCAATGTCGTCATACCGCTCCCTGACCCGACTTCGCCAAGGCTATGACGGGCAGGCAGTCGCGGCTCTGATGCGAAATCATCACACTGCAAATTTGCTTTAAATCTTTTATTTGCCCATTCAGCAACTTGCTCCGCAGAAGACGATGCGATTTTTTCGTCGATTTGGTTTTCAAGGCCGACGGCGTGGTAGTCTTCACTGATTTTTAAAAGCTCTCTGTGGACGGCGGCGGGGGGCGTGTTTTGCAGATGGGAGACGGAAATTTGCGCGCCGAACCTGTCGTTGACCCAGCCGGCAAGCTTTTCAAACGCATAAATATTTATGCCGTCGGCGCGATAGGTCATACTGAGCGCAAACTCGACCGGATACTCTATTTCACGGCGGGCATAGAGGGCTTGTACTTCCTGACACAGTTTTTCGTAAATCTGCTGGGGCTTTAAGTCCTTTAGCTGATTTATGTTAAGTTTTATGCCGAATTTATTGTCCGCCCAACTGACAAGCGTTTTGATTCCGAAATCAGGGTCAAGAAACGTCATCAGCATCGAGCCATCTTTTTTGTCGATTTGCTCTGCGGCCGCTTCGATAAGGTTCTGCTGAATTTCCTCGGCGGTCATTTGCCGGATTTTACTGCCTGACAGATTTACGCTGAATGCGGTCATCGCCCACTTTACCAGCGATTCGATATTCCAGGTGTTTTTGTCCTCGAAATCCTCGAGGTATTCCCCCAATGCTACGGAGATATTATTGGCCGCTTCGTTTTTTGTGTTTTTCTTTATCAGCTCTTCTATCAGCTCGGCATTGTAATCGGCGATTCTGCCCGGATTGATATCGACGCCGAAAGTCGTTTTTGCCCATTCGGTAATGCATCTGAAACGATAATTTTCAGCGAGCATATCGGAGCAGGTCTTGTCAATTGTCGAATCGAGCATCGCGGTGATTGTTTCCTTAAGACCGACGCCTTCGATTACCTGTCTTCGGCGCGAATAAAAGGTTTTTCTCTGATAATCCATCACCTCGTCGAATTCGAGCAGGCTCTTTCTGGCCTCGAAGTTGCGCTGCTCGACTTTTTTCTGGACTTTTTCAATTTGTTTGCTGATTGTCGGGTGCAATATAGGCTCGTTTTCTTTCCATCCGACAAGGCTGAGCAGTTTCGGAATTCTTTCCCCGCCGAAAAGCTGCATTAAATCGTCGTCGAAGCTCAAAAAGAACTGGCTTGAGCCTGCATCGCCCTGACGGCCTGCCCTGCCTCGAAGCTGATTGTCGATTCTCCTTGCCTCGTGGCGTTCGGTGCCGACGATGTGCAGTCCGCCGATGTCTGCGACGCCCGGGCCGAGCTTGATGTCCGTGCCGCGGCCTGCCATATTCGTTGCGATTGTAACGTTGCCGCAGGTATTGCCGCTGCGGTCGGTGTACTGCTGGCCGGCCTTTTCGACAATTAAAGCCTCTCTTGCGTGCTGCTTGGCGTTCAAGACTTCGTGCTCAATACCGTATTTTTTGGTAAGTGCGTTGGAAATCGCCTCACTTTTTTCAACGCTGATTGTGCCGACAAGGACAGGCTTGCCGGCGGCGCTTGTATCGTGAATTTCCTCCACAATGGCGTTGAATTTTTCCTTAATGCTTTTATAAATCATATCGTTTTTGTCGTCGCGGATGCAGGGCTCATTGGTCGGAATTGAGACGACTTCGAGCTTGTATATCTGCATAAACTCGTCCGCTTCGGTAAGAGCGGTGCCGGTCATACCCGCGATTTTTTCGTAAAGCCTGAAGAAATTCTGAAGCGTAATCGTGGCAAGCGTCTGGGTTTCCTCTTTTACGGTTACGCCTTCCTTTGCCTCGACAGCCTGATGAAGACCATCGCTCCATTGCCTGCCGTGCATAAGCCGGCCTGTGAATTCATCGACAATCACGACTTTGCCGTCCATAACGACATAGTCTTTTTCCTTTTCAAAGACGATATGTGCCCGCAGACTTTGTTCCAAAAGATGAGGCCATTCCATATTCGAGCCTGTAAAAAACGAGCCGACGCCCGCAAGCTCCTGCGCTGCGCCGAGACCGTCGTGGTTCAGATGTACGGCTTTTCGGTCATACTCGACCTCGTAATACTGTTTTGCGGAGGCCAGCCGCATTTCGAGGTTTTGGATTTCCGAAGCGGTTTTATCGATAACTGATTGAGCCTTTTCAATACGGACGTTGTCTTTTGCCCTTCTTGCGTCCGAAAGCTCGCCCTGAGCGTTGGCAAAAGTTCTTTGCGCAGAATCGAGCTGCTGTTTTGTGCGGTCATAATTGCTCTGCATATTTATAATCTGCTTTGCGACAGCGTCTGCTTTTTTGTATCTGCTGACGTCGTCGAAAGCGGGGCCTGAAATAATCAGCGGCGTTCTTGCCTCGTCGATAAGAATCGAATCGACCTCATCGACAATCGCGTAATCGAGCGGGCCCTGCGCAAGCTGAGAGGCCGAGACTTTCATATTGTCGCGGAGATAATCGAAGCCGAACTCGTTATTTGTGCCGTAGGTAATGTCGCAGGCGTATTGAGCCTTGCGGTCGGAGGTCCCCGAGGAATCGGGGATGGTTTCCATATCGGCCTGAATCGCGCCGACGGTAAGGCCGAGCGATTTATAAATCGGGCCCATCCATTCGGAGTCCCGTTTTGCCAGATAATCATTGACGGTAACGACGTGCACCTTTTTGCCGGTAATATGGACGAGATAGGCGGCCAGTGTTGCGACGAGCGTTTTTCCTTCGCCGGTCATCATCTCAGCGATTCTGCCGTCGTAAAGCACATTTCCGCCGACGAGCTGGACGTCGAAATGCCGCATATTGACGTTTCTTCTTGCGGCCTCGCGGACAACGGCAAAGGCTTCGGGCAGAATTTGCTGCGGATTTTCACCCTGTGTAAGACGAACTTTAAGCTCGGCTGTTTTTGCCTTTAAGGATTCATCGTCGAGAGATTTGATTTGTTCTTCGAAATGTCCCGCCGCCAGTGCGGTGCGCATATAAGTCTTTACGAGTCTTTCGTTTCGTGAGCCGAAAAGCCCTACAAGCAGCCGACTGATTGTTCCCTGAGCCATAATTAACAACTCAAAACTCTAAATCCGAATATCGAAATCCTAAACAAATCCAAATTACCAAAATTCAAATGTCCGAAACCTGCGGATTGGTCTTTTTGAGCCTTTAAAAATTCGAATTTTGAATTTGTTTCGGATTTAGGATTTAGTGCTTCGGATTTAATCATTTTTATGCCCTTGTGACGTATTCGCCTGTTCGCGTATCGACGCGGACGACGTCGCCGACTTTTATAAACGCAGGCACGTTGACGATGGCGCCCGTTTCGAGCGTTGCCGATTTTCGCTGGCCGGTTGCTGTTGCGCCTTTTATCTCCGGCGGGGTCTCGACAACAGCAAGGTCAACCGAGTTCGGCAGGTCAATCGAAATGATTTTGCCCTGATAGCTGCTGACGGCAAGGGTGGTATTGGACTTTAGATATTTTTTGCCATCGCCGAAAGCATCGTTATCAAGCGTTATCTGGTCGTAGGTCTCCAGGTCCATAAGGATATGGCCGCTCGGCTCGGAATAAAGATATTCGTATTTACGTTTGTCCAGGGTCACTTCCTCGATGTTTTCCTCCGACCGGATTCTTGCGTTATTGAGCAGGCCGTCGGTAACGCTCTTGAGCTTCGTCTGGAAAATTGCCCCGCCTTTGCCGCACTTGACGTGCTCGAAGTCTATAATTATATAGAGCTTGCCGTCCATCAGGATCGTCTGACCCTTCTTCATTTCCGCTGCCTTCATCCCGCACCTTTCTTTTATTTCAAGTTTATATCGTTATTTCAATACAAGGCCACATATTTTTTCGATTCCCGACATCTTCTATGAATATTAGAAGGTGCGGGATTCATATTCTGTTTTTCTCCGAAATTAACTGGGTGAATAAGTATCGCAGAAAACCGCCGATAAGTCAAGAAAGGCTCTTGTACAGGGGAATTTTATCGGTTATATTATTTTGTCTTTCCGCGGGACGGAAAAAATTAACAGATAATTTTAAGTTGGCAGGTGTGAAAATGACAGATGCAATAAAGTCGGATATCGAAGGCATAGTACCGGAAAGGACGCCTAAGGACCCGTTTTTGACCGAGCTTGCGAGGCTTGCCCGTCAGAATAACAGGATACCGACGGAGTTTTACGAGCAGTTTGCGGTCAAGTGCGGCCTGCGAAACGCAGACGGCACGGGCGTATTGGCCGGCCTGACCGAAATCGGCGATGTGCACGGCTATATCGTAAGCGAAGGCGAAAAAGTGCCTGTTGACGGCAGACTGCGATATCGCGGTATGGAAATCGAGGACCTTGTCGCCGGTTTTCAGAAGGAAAAAAGACACGGCTTCGAGGAAACGGCGTACCTGCTGCTTTTCGGCGAACTGCCCAAGAAAAAGGATTTGAACAAGTTCTGCAGTCTGCTCGGCAAGAACAGAAATTTGCCCGAAGGCTTTACCGAGAATATGATTCTCAAGGCGCCCAGCGATAATGTAATGAATAAGCTGGCGCGCAGCGTTCTGGCGGCATACTCGTACGACAAGACGCCGGAAGACAGGTCGATGAAAAACATACTCCGCCAGTGTGTCGGACTGATTGCGAGATTTCCTATTTTTGCCGCTTACGGCTATCAGGCTAAAAGGCATTATTACGATAATCGAAGTCTTTATATTCATCCGCCGGACGAGAAGCTCTCGACCGCGGAAAATTTCCTGCGGCTAATACGGGCGGATAAAAGTTTCACCAAAATGGAATCGGCCTTGCTCGATTTATGTCTGGTTCTGCACGCCGAGCACGGCGGCGGAAACAACTCGACCTTTACTACGCACGTGGTTACATCGTCCGATACGGATGTTTATTCCGCTATTGCCGCGGCTATAGGCTCACTGAAGGGCCTCAAGCACGGCGGTGCGAATATTCAGGTCATTCGAATGATGGACGATATCAAGCAGAACGTCAAAAATTACGAAAACGAAGGTCAGCTTGCCGATTATCTCGAAAAAATCGTCAAAAAAGAAGCGTTCGACGGCACAGGTCTGATTTACGGACTGGGGCACGCGGTTTATACGGTTTCAGACCCGAGAACGGGACTGCTCAGAAAACAGGCCGCAAAACTCGCCAGAGAAAAAGACCTCGAATGGGAGTTCGGGCTTTATGAAATGGTCGAGAAACTCGCGCCGGATATATTCCAGAGAATCAAGAAGTCCGACAAGAAGATTTGTCCGAACGTGGATTTCTATTCCGGCTTCGTCTATCGAATGCTCGATATACCTGTCGAGCTTTATACGCCGCTGTTTGCTATGTCCCGAATCGCCGGCTGGTGCGCTCATATTATCGAGGAAAATGTCAGCGGCGGCCGTATTATCAGGCCGGCATATAAGAGCGTTGCGAGAAACAGAAAATATATACCGATGGCTAAAAGGTAAAAAGATTGAAAATTGAAGATTTAAGATTGAAGATCAGTACTGTCCCGTTATAAGTCGAATAGATATAATTGGTTATGTATATCGCTCTTTGAAAAGTTGTGAAAATCCGCAGGAAACAGGCTTTTTACGGG
>PGYD01000062.1 GCA_002839495.1 Planctomycetes bacterium HGW-Planctomycetes-1 | reverse complement strand
CAGTAAATGGGGGAAGGTCACAACAACCTTATCTATGAACCCATAAATTATTTTTTTTGAAGTTGGTTTAAGCATAGATATTTATGCCCTATTAAAACGCCTGAAATATGCATCAATTTCAGGTCTCAATTCAATTCCTATCCGTTCAAAGATATCGAGCAAATCTTGGTAAGCACCTTCGCCGCCGATAAAATCCCAAAATTCGTTTGCAACTTTTAATTCATTGGGCAAGTCAAGCATTCCTCGCATCGTCCAGCGATTGTATGGTTGAGGTTCATAAGGATTGTATGGAATTGCTATAAGGGATTGGACATCTGCTGTTGGATTGATCGCGAGCGTAGCTGCGACCCATTCTAAAAGTGTACGTTTAAATTCTTTGAAACCACCGGCGTTAGGCTTTGCTGTCTTTATATCAAAGAGGTAAATTGTACCGTTTTGCGCAACAAGTTTAATGTCAACTTTAGTAAGTCTTACATCTCTCATTTCGCCATGTCTGCAAACAGCTTTGATTGCATTGATTTCCTCTGGTTTGTTTGGTGAAGCATTGGCCGTTGCTAAACCGTCCATTATATTTTGTATAACTATATGTGCTTCGGAAGAAATTTGCGTTCCTGCTATTTGCTGAGATGCTGCACTTGCAAAACTCGTAGAAGCTAATGCTAAAGCAACCGGTTCAAAAATACTTGTTCCAAAATTTGTATTGAGGGAATGAATGAAAGAAAATAAAGCCATACGATCTTTACCGAGTAACCGTGTATGAAATGGCATTGATGCTGGTTCTGGATTGTAGTTTTGAAATTTATGCCTTAAACTGTCTCGTAAGACTTTTTCAATGCTTGCAGTTTGTTCCGGAGTTAATGCCATTATCTATACCTCGCACAAAAAGATGGTTTTTTAATACGGGTTGTCGCCTTGCTCGGTTCGCTTTGTTACTGCTCTATGTATCGCAATCAACTCTTTCTTCAACTCCACAATCATAAATCTTGCCTCTTTAAATGAAAAATTATTTCTGAATACGCACCTTTATCTTTTTCTGTGCGGTTCAGGACAGGTCGTTTATACCGATTAACGATTTTCATGCCTGCCTTTTCGGCAATGGTCGGATACATATTATATTTATCATTTGCGACAAGAAAAATGTCGTAATCATCAACCATAAACTTTTTGCAGTTATTCAGAACCTCCGTTATCCCTTGTATGTAACTTTCTTTTGCCTCTCTGCCTTGCCCTTTGCAAAGTGGGCCTATTTCGAGTTCGTCTTTTCTATTAAACCCGAACAAATCATAAGCATAAGCATGCTGTTCATGATAATCAATTAGCCCAACATAGGGCGGACTCGAAAAGATGCCTTTAATTTTTTGCTTTTTCACCAACTTTGCAAATTCAGAGTTTTTCTTTTCGAGTTCGCTGAAAATATTTATCGTTCTGCTATCACCAGCCAGGCATGTTTGAAAAGTCTGTGTCCTTAATTTGTCAAATTGGTCAAGTCGTCGAACAGTATCTTTTGTATATGTTTTCCACCTTTTTAGAATTGAAAATAGCGGCTTGCAAATCTTGCCGTGCTTTGCACAATAATAAGTTGTGTTTACAGGTTCTTTCAATGTCGCCAAATCCGCGTGTGTTGTGGCTCTGCAGGAACGAATAGTTCGGCTTAATATGATTGAAATTATTTTTTTCGTCTCAATATTTTTAATTTTCTTGATTTCATCAAAAACAAATTGGACTTCATTTCTGATATGTTGAGAATACCATTTATCTAGAAAACTGCCGGATTTATTCTGGAGTAATGTTATGCCGTATTGTTTAACCAGACTATTATATATAGGTAAAAATTCTTTTTCTTTTTCTTTGCCGTATCTATCTTCGTCAATTTCACCTCGTTTAACCTTATATTTATAGTCAGGAACTGGGAAATATTTGTTGTTAAATTCGTAAATTTCCCCCAGCAACTTTTTTTCAAATTCAATCGTATGCGAATTTTCAAGAAATTCTTCAAGTAATGCTGTTATTCGGCTTATCTCCTTTTTAACATTAGACAAGTCATATTTTATTACTTTACAATTTCCAATCAAAGCATTGAAGGCTGAGACATCAATTCCAATAGCGTGCATTCCAATTTCGCAAGCCTGAACCATTGTGGTTCCGCTACCGGAAAACGGGTCGAGAAGAATATCGCCTTTTTTGAAATAAGTATGTTTTTTGAATTTGTCGGTATGGTTATCTAAAAAGTATTCCACAAGTTGAGGAATGAACTTTCCCTTGTAAGGATGCAGACGGTGAACGTGCTTTGTCGTTTCGGCTTCTTTGTATTGCTCAAATGACAAAGCCCAATTTAAATCGTCACCAAGTTTATTCTTCCATGAAACTTGACGTTTACCGTTGTAGGATTTGTAATAATCGAGCAGCTCTTGCTTTGAAACCTGTGTTGTTCCATTGCCGCCAATTTTTCTTATCAGCCCATATTGAATCAGATAAGAAATGTTAGAAGTTGTTACTGTTTTACCAAGATATTTTGTGGCCCATTCGCTTGCTTGTTTTATTCCAATTAGATCGCCTTTTAAACTTTCTGAATTACTTTGAACAGATGATTTCTTTTGCTCAATAACGCAGTTGGTGTGATGTTTTTTGGAATGATTGTTATCAAAGACAAGTTTATATGTTCTATAGTTAAGACGTTCAATCATTATTGTATTATCTTTCATGAGTTCATTTGAATTTATGAAATCTTTTACCCAAGCTCTTTCTCTGAACAACCATCTGGGCTTGCCTTTTGCATTAGTGGGAATATCAGTTTCTATCGGTTGCGGCAAACCTTGCGCCTTAATGATAATCGGTACACCTAACCCCTTTTTCTTAGATGAGCCGCCAAAGGCGTCCGGCGGGAAGAAACTTTTGCCACAGGAACGTATATTTAAATTGCCGTATTTATGAGCGGCAGGTGTTAAATGAATTATATGCGATTCCATTCCAAACACTCCTTAATCCGTGATTATATGGGATATAAGGAAAATTTCAAGGTATCCTCATAATATAGTTTATTCTTTTCCATCCTAAAAACCTCGCAATCCGCGTCTATTTTCCGCCATTCCTTGTTGTAGCGCAGCGGAGATCGCGTCGAAGCCCCAATCGGCGAAGACGGATCCGCCTCAAATTAAATTCCGGCTCGATTTTACTCCCGAACCTCTTAAAAAGCAACAAGTCTCGCCACAGTTTTTAACGACGGCGGAAGCGTCTAATTTGCTTCAGCTTTGCCCGATTTTAACTTTTCAGCTTTGGTTCTTGCCCGCCTCCGGCAAATTCATACGTAACCGATACACGATAGCCGAAACAAGCCTCGTACTTGTCCTGCGTAGCTTTAGCGGAGTAGGAACCGCAACCGATTACCGTTCTTTTTACCTCTTTATTTCCTTACTTCCTTACTTCTTATGCTCTTTTGCCCTTCTGCTCTTATACTCTTTATTGCTGTTCTTCAACATCAATAATATTCGCTTCGAGTTCGCTCAGTACTGTTTTTATAACGGGACTGTTTGCCGCCTCATCGATAACTTTTTTGCTTGCCTTTGCCCCGCGGGGTTTAGCTTTCGGCCGGCTTTGGGAAGATTCGCTGATAATTTCAAAACTCACTTTCAGTTTCGCTCCTGTTGCCTGGCTCAAAACCTGCTGGATTGTTTCCAATCTGCCGTTGCCCTGGCAAAGTTTCATCGTAAATTCATCGCTTACTCCGAACCCGAGCGTCAAAAGATTGCCGGCAAATTTCAGAGGCGACGCTTTTTTGAGAAGTTCCGCTATTCGCGCGTTCGCGATTGAGCCTGTTATTTTGCTCCAGTTTTCTTTGAGCTGCTCGATATCCGCCCCGCCGGTAAAGACTGGAATTTGAGGCTCGAGTTCTGAGTTTTCGACTTTGTGTTCTACTTGTGACTTGTGCTCTGTGTCCTTATGCTCTATTTTATAGTTTTTTTTTAACCTCTCTGCCGGATTATTGCCCGTTTTCTTTTCGCCCAGCAGGTCGGGAATACTCATAAAATGCTCGGCTAACGCAACTCTCAGCAGTGCCGCTTCCAATAGTGCCCGCGGATTATCGCTGTTCTTGAGCGGCCAGCGGAGTTTCTCGAATATCGCAATATTATAAATAAGGCTTGGTATATCGAAATCTTCTGCGATTTGGGTCAGTCTTTTCTTTTCGGTTTCGGTCAGGATTACGAGTGATGATTGTGCCGCCTTGAGAATCATCATATCGCGAAGGCTTTGGATAATCGCATCGAGCAGTCCGGTGCAGTTTTGCCCGCTGCTGAGCAGTTCGTCTGTGCATTGCAGTGTCCCTGCCGCGTCCGCGGCCCCGATTTTTTCAAGAAGCTGATATATCTTTTCGCTGTTGGGCAGGCCCAGCAGTTCTTCGAGCATTTTTACCGTCAATGGCTGCACTCCTGCGCTGATAATCTGGTCGAGCAGGCTCAGGCCGTCGCGCATTGAGCCGTTGGCGAGCCTTGCCAGTGCGATTATGCAGTCGTCTTCGAACTTGATTTTCTCTTCGGCGAGGATTTTTTTGAGTTGGCCGATGATATCGTTTGCGCTGATATTGGCAAAATCGAATCTTTGGCATCGTGATTGGATTGTCGCCAGGACTTTATTTGGTTCGGTTGTTGCGAAGATGAATTTGACGTGTGTCGGCGGCTCTTCGAGTACTTTCAAAAGTGCGTTGAATGCGTTAATGCTGAGCATATGTACTTCGTCGATGATATAGATTTTAAATCTCGCCCTTGCGGGTCGATAAATTGCGTTTTGTCTAAGTTCGCGGACGTCATCGACGCTGTTATTTGAGGCTCCGTCGATTTCGATAACGTCGATATCTTCGCCGCTGTTTATAGCCGTGCAGCTGTCGCATTTAAGACACGGCTCGACTGTCGGCTTATCGGCGGACAGGCAGTTTAACGATTTGGCGAGGATTCTTGCCATTGTCGTTTTGCCTACTCCTCTTGTCCCGCTAAAAAGATATGCATGAGCGACTTTGTCGGTTTTTATCGCGTTTTTCAATGTCTGTGAAATCGCGTTTTGTCCGACCACTTCGTCGAACTTTTGTGAGCGGTATCGTCTCGCCAGTACAGTGTAAGCCATTTTTTCTCCGTTTAAAAACCGTGAAAAGCCATAATAAAGCCTTGATGGGTTTTAGTCAAATTGATTTGTTTCGCTCATTTGGGAGCTCAAAATCTGTTTATCTAAATTGACTTATCTTGTCTGTTTTGAGCTTGTTTTTTACTCGCTTTAGGGCTTGTCTTTTGCCCTCAATCCGATACAATACCTTTGGCCGGGCCCATGCAAGCGGTGCTCGTGAATTTGGTCAGATACGGAAGTAAGCAGCCATAAGCGAAAGTATTGCTGTGCCTGGAAAACCCGGCCTTATTTTGACTTCTATGCAGCATTGTTCCGCTTTTTCAATATGGTCTTATTTTGACTGGAGGGAAAAAATATGAAAGTTAGAATAGATGACAGCTGTACAGCGTGCGGGCTATGTGTCGAAACCTGTCCGGAAGTTTTTCAGATGGGCGATACCATAGCCGAGGTCGTTGTCGAGCAAGTACCACCACAATTCGAAGACGCCGCCCAGCAGGCCGCCGACGAATGCCCCGTAGAAGCCATAGAAGTAGAGTAAATAACTCGATTATCAACGGGATAATTGTTTGCTCCTATTGGCCGCAGCCCAAAGGGCAATCAGTACCGTTTTCTCAAAATTCCGCTTCGCAAATACCCTCATAGCAGCCTCAGTCGTACCGCCCGGCGATGTAACCATTTTTCGTAAAACATCAGGCCCTTTCCCCCCTTTAGCCGCCTCGACGGCAAGCAAACCCGCACCCTTGGCCGTCTGTAAAACAAGCTTCTGGGCTATCGCTTTTTTCAATCCCAATTTCTGAGCGGCCTTGAGCATAGCCTCCATCAGCAAAAAGAAATACGCAGGCCCTGAACCGCTTACAGCAGTTACAGCATCCATAAGTTTTTCGTCGCCGACCTCGACCGCAAGACCGACCGCGGAAAAAATACGTAAAACATTCTTCACTTTGGCCTTGGCCTTCTTCGTCGCAAATATCGCCGCGGCTCCCTGACCTATCAGAGCAGGAGTATTCGGCATCACACGGACGACAGCGATATTGCCTAAAGTCTTTTGAATCTTTTTTGTTGTTACGCCGGCGGCAATGGAAACGATTAAAATGTTTTTACTTATAGCCTTTTTAATCTCTTTCAAGATATCGGCCATATTCTGCGGCTTGACGCTCAAGACAAGGACATTAACCGTCTTTGCGAGCTTACAGTTGTCGGCGGATTTTACTTTGTATTTTTTACAGACAGTTTTTACCCGCTGCGGACGGATGTCGCTGATAATTATATTGTTGGACTTATAGACCTTCGCGTCTATAACGCCTTTGATAATCGCCTCGGCCATATTGCCGGCGCCGACAAAGCCAATTTTAGCCATTATGAATCTCCTTGCCATAAACTGCCCAAGCTGTATATAATTCTAATCGGTATTTAATGGTTTGCAAAGGGACAAATTTATTTCAAAAAGAGGTAAAGAGATAAAGAAGCAAGGAAAACAAGCATAGCCGGCCTTACATCTTTATTTCCTTAATTCCTTACCTCTTTAAATTTAAGGGAGGTTAAAAATGCAGAAAAAAGCCGATTACGCCGAGGCAATCAAGACCAAATATCCGGAACAAATCATAATAGCCGTCGCCAAAGACAAAAACGGCAAGGCTAACCCCGTAACAATCGGCTGGACAATGCTCGCCAGCGGTGAGCCTCCTATGCTGGCAATCGCCCTGACGCCGAAAAGATACACAACGGCCGCCATAAGAGAAAGCAAATGCTTTACCGTAGTCTATCCGAGCGAAGATATGACCGAATTTGCTATGTTCTTCGGCACTCACAGCGGACGCGATTGCGACAAATTCGCCGAGACCGGCTGTAAAATAAGCCCTGCCGAAAGAATCGATTCGGTAATTATCGATGACGCCGTGGCGAATTTCGAATGCATTCTTGAAAGCGAACAGGCCGCCGGCGACCATATAATCTTCGTCGGCAAAGTCATCGCCTGCCATATAAATACAGAACCGAAAGGCCGGCTATATTCCGTAGCACCGGGCCATAAACTCGGCGGGGTGAAAAAGAAATAATAAGAGAACACAGAACTCTGAATTCAGTAGACAGAAGAAAATAAAAAGGCAAAGTCTAAAAGAGACAGATGGGGCTTTTACAATAGCCCCATCCATTCCTAATAATTAATTTCTATCCTCTTGGCGGATAGGGGTCATTGCCATGACTGTCTTTTTCGGAAATTTCCCCATCTCGGTTGTGGATGACAAGTTCAGTATGCTGATTTTGGCTGATCTCTCGTCCTTTGTCGATAGCCTGTTGTTTTGTATCAGTATGAATTGATGCTCTTTCGCTACCTGCCTTTTTTACATCCCAACCGCTATCGTTTTTACTAGGCACTACGTGATGTTCATTTTTACTCATTTTAAATACCCTTTCATTTTTATAATTTTTAGTTTAAAAAAAATAGGTAAACGCCACCGATTTAATTTCCTGTTTAAAAGAATATTTGGGGCGCACAGTTCTGTCTATACGCCCCATTCAGGGTTATGCTGCTATAATAAAGCAGAAGCATTTTGCCCGTTTAGGATAAACGAGCTGCCCTGTACGCCAGTGCTTAAAGCACTTAACAAAAACCTTACGGCCTTGTTTTGGCGCAGCAAATGAGGTTTTAACCTTCATTTGGCCACCTTTCTGGAAATTTTCTTGACTTACGGGGCGTGAATATCCGATAATAGTGTTGCTTACAAAATATCGGGGCTATTCCGCCCCAGCCTAAGAGGTTAATTTCCTATTGAACTCTTAGGTTGTTCAAAACAAGAGGTCGCTGCTATAGCTATAACAGCGACCTCATTTATTTAATCTTTGGTTTCTTCAATAGTAGCGTCTATATTTTCTTCTGGCTCATCTTTTGTTTGTTTGTCTTTAACGTTATACCACGCTCTCAGCCCCCAAGTGCCGTTATCTAATCCGTGAAATTTTGGGTTTTTGGACATAGAGATTGCAAGGCCACGCTTTTGTATTCCGTCATTTTTACCGGCGAACTTAAAGCCGCCCGATATTAATTCAGAGAATAATTCGTCAAGGGTGGCAGAACCAAGATTGGCTTGTTTTCTTTTCTGTAAAACTTCTGTAATTACCGTAGCAAGGGGTTTGCCGTAATATTCGTCTGGTCGAGGCGCAGCCCCTTGCACGCTTTCTTGCCCTACGTCAGGATATTTTATTGGCTCTCCCATTACCTCATAGTAACCGTTAATGAGCTTTTTGATTTTTTGAACCTCTGCCATAGCTGCAAGCAGCTTGTCTTCCAATGGCCTAACTATCTGTTCTATGTCTTTCATTTTATACTCCTTAAATTTAAGTCGAACCCTTATACCTAAATTATACTCTAAGCCAAAATAACTGCAAGCGCAAAGTTTTTAAAAATCGCTAAATTGAAGATGTTTTTCATTAGTCCTTTTGCTATAAAGACTTATGGAGAGGACTAAAACGCACTTAGATTTTTTTCTTTGCAAGACAAAAACAACGGGTCAATATTGGGAATGGATAAGGCAAAGGTTAATAGTTTAAAATATGCTTTCTACTGTCCATATTAAAATACCCTTTTCTGCGCGAAACAGTGTTTGTTTCACTGCTTCAAAGGGATAATTACCAATAAAAAAAATTCTCTCTATTTAATAAGTACTTACGAATACCGAACATTTTTTTTCTTGATCAAAAATTAAGCAAAACGCCCCGATGAAGTAGTTGCGACACTTCACAGGGCAGACATCGAACGCTGAACGTTCAACTTTGAATGAGAAAACGCCGATGGCGGACAGGGAACACAGGAGAAAAATAAAATGAGAAACAAAAAAATGTTCAATTTAACAGTTTCATTTGCGGTTTTGGCGATTATCGGGGTTGTTTTCTCCGGCGGCTGTAAAAAACAGGCTTCGCCTCCGTCGCCTGCCACATCAATACGGAACCGAAAGGCAGACTGTATTCAGTAGCATCGGGACATATACTCGGCGGAGTTTTAAAAAAATAGGCAGAAGACACTATTGATTTGATTATTTATTCAAGCCATTTTTCTGCGGGGGTCGAGAGAAACTCCGCTAAAGGGATTCCCTGAGGGCCAACCAGTAATTTCCGTTTAATCTTAAATTGTTCGCAAAAATCTTCCAGGCTTTTTACTGTGTATTTACGAATGCTGCTTTTTACCTCAATCGCAACAATATCCTTTCCGGAAGATAAAACAAAATCTACCTCACGATTTCTGCTCATCCAATAGTAAACCTCAATTGGTTTTCCTTTGGCGGAATTGACCAGATGGGCGCCTACCGCTGATTCAGTAAGTCTGCCCCAAAATTGGCTGTCGGAAGCCGCTTGCTCATAAGTTATCTCCGACAAAACGCTAATCAAGGCTGTATTGAGAGCCAGTAATTTCGGGCTTGAACCTCTCTGACGATGCGGTTTGCCGGGAAATTTATGCAGGCCTGTTAATAATCCGGCGGTGCATACAGACGATTTGTCCGTCCTCGATAGCGGCGGCATAAAACTGGCCGGGCTTGCTTTCCCGAAGGCACCAGTGACATTTTGAC
>PGYD01000061.1 GCA_002839495.1 Planctomycetes bacterium HGW-Planctomycetes-1 | reverse complement strand
TATGTGAGTCCGGTGGAATATGAGGAAATAAGCGAAAATGAGCGGAAACAGGTAGCATAAATTCAATCATTGAGTGTCCGCCATTCGTTTAGCACCTCAGTCAGATTCCCTAAAGACTTTTCCTGGCGTATTTGACGGCGTTGTCGAAAATTGTCCTGCCGTCAGCTTGCCCCGTTAGAGACAGGCCGCCTTCGACGGCCGTCAGGCATCTCTGATGCCTTGTCCCTAACGGGGCTTGTGATTTATCTTTCCCGCCGTTTAGCAAGGTCTCGCCTTTGACGGACAGCCTTGTCCAGTGCGGATGCTGGGTAAATCTTACAAATCTTTCCGGATGCGGCATTAATCCCATTACCCTGCCTGTCGGATCGCACAAACCAGCAATGGAATCCGTCGAGCCGTTCGGATTTATCGGAAACGGCCCGAAATTGCCGTTCTCATCGACATATCTGAACGCAATCCGGTCGTCTGATTTGATTTTTTCGAAGACATCATCGTTTTCAAATACAACTTTTCCTTCGCCATGCGCTATCGGCAGATAAATCCTTCTGCCCTGCTCGATGAAGATACATTTTTTACTCGAAGGCTCAAGATAAACCCACCTGTCCTCGAATTTTCCACTGTCGTTATTGGTAATTGTGAGCTGCTGTTTACCATTCGGCTCGACTTTGCCCAAAATGCCGGTCTTGACAAGAACCTGAAAGCCGTTGCAGATGCCCAGAACGATTTTGCCGGACTCCACAAACTCATTAAGCCTGTCGGCCAAATGATGAATAATCTGATTGGCCAGAATCTTGCCCGCCGCCACGTCGTCGCCGTAGCTAAAGCCGCCCGGAATTACGAGAATCTGAAATTCCTCGAGCAAATCGGGTTTTTCGATAATCCTGTTGACGTGAATTCTCTCTGCCGCTGCGCCGCTAAGCTCGAGCGCGTGCTGTGTTTCCACATCGCAATTTATCCCAGCCGCTCTTAATACTATTGCTTTTACCATAAAAAATACAACCTTAATAGGGCAAAACCCGCCGTAAAACGGCGGGCTAAATATTTTTTAAGTTACCATTTCAAAGGTTTTTGCCAGGCGTTTTTCAAATCGTCAATCGAAGCGTCGATAACCGTCCTGCCCGAATCGTCTTTGACAATCAGGTGTTTATCTTTGATTACTTGTCCGACTTGTCCGAATGCTGTCCCGAGCATAAGTTTCGCAAAATCGTTGAAATTTTCCTGCCGAACCTCAACAACGTATCGTGAGCAGGATTCGCTGAATAGCTGCGCATCCTGCCTTGTACAATCCTCTGTTTTCGGCAGTCCTTTAAGGTCGGCGATTACTCCCAGTCCGCCCGCGAACGCCATTTCCGCAATCGCAACGGCAAGTCCGCCTTCGCTGCAGTCGTGGCAGCTTGCGACAAGCTCAGCGTCTATCGCCTTGTGAATTTTCTCAGCGTTCAGTTTCGCCGCTCTCAAATCGACTTTCGGAACATTCACTCCGAGCTGATTTTTAATTTTATAGTAATGCGAACCGCCAAGCTCGTTTTTCGTAAGCCCGACCACGAACAGCAGATTGTCTGCCGACTTCAAATCCGCTGTTACGCATTTTTTTACATCATCGACAATGCCCATCGTACTTATCAACAGTGTCGCTGGTATAGATATTTCCGTTCCGTCGTCGCAGATAAAATTATTGTTCAGCGAATCTTTGCCGGATATAAACGGCGTACCGAACGCGACTGCGCCGTCGAAGCACGCTTGCGACGCACGGACGAGCGAGCCGAGCGTCTCTTCTTTTTTGCAGTCCGCCCAGCAGAAATTATCCAATAGTGCAATCCTGTCCGGCCTTGCCCCGACGCAGACAACATTCCTTATTGCCTCGTCGATTCCCGCCAGCGCCATCCAATAAGGGTCGATATCGCCGTATAACGGATTCATTCCGCAGCCGATTGCGATGCCCTTGTCGGAATTAAATTTCGGCTGCACCACAGCCGCATCATTCGGAGCGTCATTCGTAATCCCGCCCAGCGGCTTTACAACCGAGCCGCCCTGAACTTCGTGGTCGTACTGGCGAATAACCCATTCTTTGCTTGCGACGTTGTAGGTCGAAAGAACTTTTAAAAGCTCGTCATTATAATTTTCTTTTTTCTCAAGCACAGGTTCTGAAAGTTTCTTCGAATTCCAGCTTGCCTTTCTCGAATACTTCGGCAGACCGTTATGGAGAAAATCCATATCGAGCCGGCCGACCTGTACGCCGTTATATTTTAACGTAAGTTTTTTATCGTTTGTGAATTTGCCGATGACTGTCGCTTCGACATTTTCGTCAGCGAAGATTTTGCTTATCTTTTCGAGATTTTCCGGCTTTACCGCTACAACCATTCTTTCCTGTGCTTCGCTAATCCATATTTCGGTATAGGAAAGTCCTGCGTATTTGAGCGGCACTTTTTCAAGTTCGACTTCGGCGCCTAATTCAGCTCCCATTTCGCCGACCGCGCTGCTCAATCCTCCCGCTCCGCAATCGGTAATCGCGCTGTATAATTCCTGCTCTCTTGCCTGCAATAGCGTATCGAGCGTTTTCTTTTCGGTAATCGCGTTTCCAATCTGTACCGCGTGCGAAAATACCGTTTCGTGCTCGTGCGTCATAGCGCCGCTCGAAAATGTCGCGCCGTGTATGCCGTCTCTGCCCGTTCTTCCGCCAACGACCATAATAAGTTCGCCTTCGGACGCCCCGCCGAAGCATTTATCCCTCGGCATAATCCCGACATTGCCGCAGAACACCAGCGGATTGCCTATGTAGCGGTCGTCAAAAAATATCGCTCCGTTGACCGTCGGTATTCCCATTCTGTTTCCGTAATCGCGAACGCCAGCGACAACTCCCTTTGCGATTCGCTTGGGATGCAGAACGCCTCTCGGTATTTCGTCGAAACTCTTATCCGGCTCGGCAAAGCAGAATATATCGGTATTTGCAATTGGTTTTGCCCCCAGTCCCGTCCCCATCGGGTCGCGCAAAACTCCACCGATACCCGTCGCCGCCCCGCCGTAAGGGTCAAGCGCCGATGGATGATTATGCGTCTCGACTTTGAAGCATATAGCGTCCTTTTCGTCGAATTCTATTACGCCCGCATTATCTTTAAAAACGCTTATGCACCAGTCTTTATCAAGCTGTTTCGTCGCGCCGAATACCGTTTCCTTTATAAGATTATCGAAATGAATCTTTTCGCCGTCGAACTCGAAATCGACGCTGCTCTTGAGAGTTTTATGAACGCAGTGTTCGCTCCACGTTTGAGCCAATGCCTCGAGCTCGATATCCGTAGGCTCTCTGCCAAGCGACTTGAAATAATCCTGTATGGTTTTCATCTCGACAGCGTTGAGGAACAAATCCATTTTTTTGCTTATCTCGACAAGCCGCTCTTCATTCAGTTTCGTTATATCGACCGTTTTAAGTTTCAATTCGTATGGCGCAAGATGCGGACTTGGCGGCTCGGCCTCAGCGCCGATAACGACTGTTTCGATACAATCGTTCGAAAGTCTGCGGACGATTTTTTTAAGCTGCTTGTCGTTAATTTCGCCGAAGAGAATATATTTTCTCGCCGTCCTGACGGTTTGGCACTTTTCGCCCATATCGCCGATAGCCGTCATAACCGACTCAGCAACGGGGTCGGTAACGCCGCTCTTGAGATGAATTTCTATTATGGTTGCTTTGGCAAGACCTGCCGGCGCCGCGCTTTTCCCGATGTAAAATTCCTCGCAAACAGGGTCGGCAAGCAGTTCGCTTCCGATTCGTTTGGCGAACGCATCGTCGAAATCCCCCTCGACCAGAAACACTCTGGCCGACTGAACCTGCTGTACGGTTTCTATCCTGAGTTCTTTGATATCCCCGAGAACATCCCCGCCGTGCACGTCGTCATTGCCGGGCTTGTTGAAAACTTCAAAACGCCATTGTTTCACTGTAGTTCCTTCTTCGACACCTTGTAATCCATTAATCTCGCTCGCTTGTCGCGGGCAAGGGCAAGCAGTTTTTCAATCTGCTTTTTATTTTTAACTTTCACCGCTTTTTTAATTTTCAGCAGTTCTTTAATCGTCCTGTCGATTCCTTTGCAGATATTATCCGGATTCGTATGGAAAATATCTGCCCATATATTCGCCGGCCCCGATGCGATTCGGGACGTATCTATAAATCCTTTTCCGCAGGACTTAAGCTCGTTCAAATCAGAAGCGTTCAGCAGCGCCGCGGCGACAACGTGCGGCAGATGACTCACATTGCCTAAAATTTTATCGTGCTGCGGCGGCGTCATCTGGCTTACCCGGCATCCGAGCCGGGACCAGAAATTTTTCAGCGTCTTAACCGCCGATGGATTTGTCGAAGCATTCTTCGTTATGATACAGCCCGTTCCCTCGAACAAATCGTCTCGTCCGAACTCGACGCCCCTTTGTTCCGAGCCTGCTATCGGATGAGAACCGACGTAATTTACGTATTTCGGCAGGACTTTTTTCGCCCACTTATGCGGCAAAACCTTCGTCGAGCCGACATCGGTAACGATACAGCCTTTTTTCAGCGCAGGCCCGATTACCCTGAATATCTCTTCGAACGTGCATATCGGCGTCGCCAAAATAACGATATCCGCAAGGGCAACGCTTTCCTGAATATCGTCGAAAATCACATCCGCAACGCCGAGCTTTCTGGCCCGCCTGCGGGTCGCCGCCCTATGGCTGTAGCCGGCCGTTTTTACACCCCAATTACCATAGCTTACAGCCAATGTAACCGAAGAGCCCAAAAGGCCCAAACCTATTACCGTAACCTGTCGTAAGTTCTTCAAATTAAAGACCTTATACAAAAACAATCCCTTTTGTCCGCTTTCTAAAAAGTATCCACAAACTCCTATATTGTCAATTTTTTTCTTTCTTTAAGGCCCTAAATTTGGTATAATTTGATATAATATTAATTTGAGAAAGCAATTCCAGTCAACGGACGACTGTCCAATCAAGCGGTTCCGGCCCTGATGGGCAGGAATTTTTTTGTGCATATAGTTTTTTTAACAGAAAATTACGGTTATAATCTTCGGTTCGATGGCAGATACAAAAATAAAAAACGGCGGCGATTACCTCTCATTTGAAGAGAAAATCGTCGAAATTGACAGTCAAATCGCTGAGCTTACAAGATTAGGCTCGGTCAAGGGCATTGACTATTCTGCTGAGATACGAAAACTCCAGAGAGAGCAGGTCGCCGAATTCAAACGAATCTATTCAAACCTTTCCGCCTGGCAGACAGTTCAGGTCGCAAGACATCCGAAACGTCCGCTTCTCGGCGATTACCTTAATCTTATGGTAAAGGACTTCCGCCAGCTCCACGGCGACAGATGTTTCGGCGACGATGCCGCTATTGTCTGCGGCACAGGCCACATCGGCAGGGAAAAAGTTATGGTCATCGGCCAGAACAAGGGCCGCGATACTAAGGAAAAAATCAAATGCAATTTCGGCTGCCCGAATCCCGAAGGCTACCGCAAGGCCCTTGCGAAAATGAAATTCGCTGAAAAGTTTAATATTCCGGTCGTAACTTTGATTGACACACCCGGCGCATATCCGGGCATCGGCGCAGAAGAACGAGGCCAGGCCCATGCCATTGCTGTAAACCTTATGGAAATGTCCCGCCTGAAAGTGCCGATTATCTGTATCGTTATCGGCGAAGGCGGCTCAGGTGGCGCCTTAGGCATCGGCGTCGGAGACAGATTAGCAATTCTCGAATACGCTTATTATTCCGTTATTTCGCCCGAAGGCTGCGCCGCTATCCTGTGGCGAGACGGCTCAAAGGCTCAGGAGGCTGCCGAAGCCCTCAAGCTCACAAGCAAGGAACTGCACAGATTAAATATCGCCGATTCGATAATTGCCGAACCTCTCGGCGGAGCGCACAGAAATATTCATGACGCTGTTTATAATGTCGAACAATACATAATCAGAACCCTGCGCGAACTGAAAAGATTGAGCGTCGATAATCTTATTGAGAGCAGGTACCAGAAACTTCGTGCAATCGGCACAGCCGCGACAACATTCAAACCGTTAAGCGACTCGGGCCGAAAAATAAAGGCAGCGACAGAAAGAATCGTCGAAGCCGGAAAAATTATCCCCACGCAAACAAACCCCGTCGAAGTTTAATTATTTTATCTCTGTGTTCTCTGTGTTCTCTGTGGCTAATAATAAAAGGTGTTTACTCTGTGGCTAAAATTGTTATTCGAGTTCGCATCTTCCCAAAATAGCGTCAGTCAGCACAGCGCCGCCTGCATATTCGATTTGGCTTCCGCCCGGCAGTCCTCTTGCCAGTCGCGTAACCTTAACCCCCATCGGTTTTATTAGTGAACTTATATAAAGCGCCGTCCCGTCGCCCTCGACGTTAGGATTGGTCGCCATTACAACTTCTTTGACTTTGCCGCCCCGAACTCTGTTTATAAGATGTTCTATCGTCAAATCCTGCGGCTCGATTCCGTCCAAAGGAGCGATATGTCCGCCGAGAACGTGATAGACCCATTTGCAAAGGCCGGTCTTTTCCAAAGCGATAAGGTCCTTGAACTGCTCGACTACGCAGATAATTGTTTTATCTCTTTTGGCATCGCTGCAAATCAGGCACAATTCGCTCTCGGAAAGATTATGACATTCCTTGCATTGGCGGATGCTGTTCTTAAGTTTCGTTATCGCCTCAGCAAGCCCCAGCGCCTCGTCCTTTTCTGTTCTTAATATATGAAACGCCAGTCTCTCTGCGGTCTTTGTCCCGATTCCCGGCAGCTTCGCCAGCTCGTCTATCAATTTATTTAAGCTCTGTGTATACGCTGGATTCACCCCGCACCTTCCTTCTATTCAAAGTTTTTTAAGCTATTAAAATTTACTATTCTTCCGACTCGTTAACAAATATACATGACATACTATAAACGTTTGGAAGGTGCGGGGTTCATTCCGCGTCTTCCTTTTATATTCTGTCCTTGCGAGCGCAACGAAGCAATCTCGTTTTTGACGCAACAACTCTATTATTTTATTATTATTTAAAAATAATGCAATCCAAATCAAAGACTTCCCTTTTTATTGTTTTCTGGCTTGTTTTTGCGCTGCGCGGTAAACTTCGGTTTCACTTTGAATAATTTATGAAGAACTATAAAAAAGTCCCTGAGAGGCACATAGCGGTATGGCAGTAATTGGAATGCAGGATGTGAGCGTTGGTTTTGGCGGTCAGCCGCTGCTCGAACACATAAATTTGCAGATTGAACCAGGCGACCGAATTTGCCTGCTCGGCCGCAATGGCGTGGGAAAAACAACGCTGATGAAACTCATTACAGGCCAGGTCTTACCCGAAAAAGGCGATGTTTCACGCCTGCCGAAGCTTACGATAACCTGTCTGACACAGGATGTGCCGGATAATCTGGGCGGCACCGTGTTTGAGCTCGTTTCCGAGGGACTGGGCCAATGCGGAAAGCTGCTCGCGCAGTATCATATTGTCAGTCATCAGCTCGCCCTTGACCACGATAATAAATCCCTGCTGACTAAGCTTGATAAACTCCAGCGCGCCATCGATGCCGAAAACGGCTGGCAGATGGATATGTATGTCGAGAAAATCATTCAAAATATGGAACTGGATTCCAATGCTCAGGCCGCGAGTCTTTCAGCCGGAATGAAACGCAGGGTTTTGCTCGCCCAGGCAATCGTTCGAAATCCCGATGTGCTCCTGCTCGATGAGCCGACTAACCATCTCGATATCGAAACGGTAACGTGGATTGAGGATTTTCTGACCAGCTATAAAGGAACGCTGATTTTTGTCAGTCACGACCGCGTATTCGTCAAAAAGCTCGCCACTCGCATCATCGAACTTGATAGGGGCCGCGCAATAAGTTATTCCTGCAATTATGAAACATTCCTCGTCCGCAAGGATATCGCCAATGAAGCGCAAGCCGTCGAGGATGCACTGTTCGATAAAAAACTGGCCAAGGAAGAGGTCTGGATACGCACGGGAATAAAAGCGCGTCGCACGCGAAACGAGGGTCGTGTACGCGCCTTAAAGAAAATGCGCGATGAACGCCGGCAGCGCAGAGAGGAAATCGGAAATGTCAGGATTCAGTCGCATCAGGTCCAGCAGTCCGGCAGGCTGGTAATCGATGCAAAGGATATTTCGTTTGCATATCAGCCCGAAAGCCCGATTATTTCTAACTTTTCCACGACCATTATGCGCGGCGACAAAATCGGTATCGTCGGGCCTAACGGTTCGGGAAAAACAACGCTGCTGCGGGTACTGCTTAAGGAACTCCCCGCCCGGCAGGGTGCAATACGTCACGGCACGAATCTGGAAATCGCTTATTTCGACCAGTTGCACGCCCAGCTCGATTATGAAAAATCCGTATTTGAAAATATCGCCGGCGGCAACAAAACCGTGGTAATTAACGGAATTCCCAGACACACTGTCGGCTATCTTCAGGACTTTTTGTTTACTCCTGCCCAGTCGCTAAGTCCATTATCGAATCTTTCCGGCGGAGAGCGGAATCGGCTGCTGCTGGCAAGACTCTTTACCAAACCGGCAAATGTGCTCGTACTCGATGAGCCGACAAACGACCTTGATATCGAGACGCTCGAGTTGCTCGAAGAATTTTTGCTCGACTATCCCGGAACGGTTCTGTTAGTAAGTCACGACCGACAATTCCTGAATAATGTCGTTACCGGTATTATCGCTATAGAAGGCAATGGCGTTGTAAATGAATACGTTGGCGGCTACGATGATTGGTTGCGCCAGAAAAAGGCAGCCGAATCGGAGCCTCAAAAAGAGGTAAAAGCCGCCCCGCCAAAAGAGAAGGTGCGAAAATTATCCTTCAAGGAAAACAAGGAACTCAAGGAATTGCCCGCTCTTATCGAAAAATTGGAATCCGAGCAGAAGCAGTTGCACGAGGCGATGTCCGACCCGGCTTTTTATAAAAAGGGTTCAGAAGTTGTTAAAGTCACTGCCCGCGCTGCGGAATTAAAAAAACAGCTCGATGAACTTTATGCAAGATGGCAGGAGTTGGAGGCGATTCAAAAAGTAGAAAAACAATGGCGCCGTGGTTAGCCCCCGGTCTTGTACCGGGGGGCAGACGCCGCAAGCGGCGTCTTAGGTGATGACGGGATTCGTCGTTGCGTGGTTCGTGGTTAGCCCTGCCATCACCATGGCAGGGTTCGTCATTGTGAGGCCGTAGGCCGCGGCAATCTCTTAAATTTTATTGCCTTTCCCCCTTTCTCCCGCTACAATTACCATATCTTATGCGGATCAATCTAATTGTTGTTAGGTCTGGATAAAAAAACAAATATGACTTCCTCAGATAGCCTTCAAAAAAGGACGATAATAATTGGCATTGTTCTCATTCCACTGACAGCTCTATCAATC
The DNA here is from genome assembly GCA_002839495.1 of Planctomycetes bacterium HGW-Planctomycetes-1. GTDB lineage: Bacteria > Planctomycetota > Phycisphaerae > Sedimentisphaerales > UBA12454 > UBA12454. Next base: position 676 of record PGYD01000061.1, on the reverse strand, counting down.
TATTTTATATATGGCGATTATCTTTTTTCTATGTGGCCGTGGATGAGATTCTCTGTGGCAATGGCAACGTTGACTTGCCTTTGGGCATATACTTCTGGGTTCGCTCGTGTTACTGGGGGAAAAAAAGAAACATTAAATCCATTTTTCTTTGGGTTAGCGGTTATTCCCTTCGATGTAATTCTGATGTATCCCGGAACGAAAGTACTCGGGATTCATAGTGATTCTGATATGTATATCTTGTTGATTGTTCTCGAAATTATACATGGGTTTGGTTTTTATTTCATACAAAGAGAAATACAGAAGTATCTAAATGACCTTACAAGCGGCTGAATTTGAATTAATAAATAGGATACGTTTGTCTATTTTTAAATTTTACTTTGCTTGCCCTGTGAGATGCCGCTTCGGCTATCTCATCGGGGTCATTTTTATTTTTGCACTTTGATTTTTGATTTACTTTCGAGCCTCGCAACCGCAGCCGTTTTATGTTTATTCGATGTTGGATGTTCAACGTTCAGTGCCTGCCCTGAGCGGAGCTTAGCGCAGCCGAAGGGGACGGAGTCTAAACGGATTTAAAATCTAAAATTTAAGATTGCTCTGTAGAAAACATTAATAATAATATGTAAAAAAGCTCTTTTTGAAAAGTAAATAAAGGATCATCAGGTCGTAGGTCAGCACT
>PGYD01000060.1 GCA_002839495.1 Planctomycetes bacterium HGW-Planctomycetes-1 | reverse complement strand
ACAAGAATCGCCCGCGAAAACGTCTTGTCCGCAAGAGCGCCGCCGACAATTTCAGATGCGCTCGCAGAGCCGGCGTTTATCAGTATCACAAGCGGATATTCCGGACGCGTCCCTCTCTTCTTGGCAGATTCCCACGTCGGCATACCGACTCGCGGCTGTGTACTTACAATCGTCCCTTTTTCAACGAACAAATCGGTTATATCTACCGCACTTTGCAGATAGCCGCCGCTGTTATATCTAAAATCGAGTATCAGCGCCTCCATCCCCGCACCTTCAAGCTGTGTCAGAATCCGGTCAAGGTCCTGTGCCGTATTAGCCGAGAACTGGGTAATGCGAACATACCCTATCTTTTCTTTATCGTCCACAAAATACAGCCAGTTCCCATTGTCGTCCCGGCACCAGCCCCGTGTCGTCGGAACTACAATCTTGGCTCGCGTAATCTCTATCTCTCTGCTCTTTTCCTCGTCAGGCCGACGAACCGTAATCCTTACTTTCGTACCCGCAGGACCGGTAATCTTGCTCACCGCGCAGGTGATTGACATCTCTTTTGTGCTTTCACCGTTCACAGCTTCTATTATATCGCCCGCATCGAGTCCGGAATTGTACGCAGGTGTATCGGGCACAAGACTCACCGCCTTCAACAATCCGTCCTGTTTGGATATCTCGACGCCGATTCCTGTAAATTCATTCGTCAAATTCTTCTCGAAATCTTCGACCTGTTTGGGCCATACCAGCATCGTATGCGGGTCGAGCGTATTGAAACAGGCCTCGGCAAAATGCCAAATTACGATTTGCTCCGGAAGTTTCAGCGTCGCCGAATTAAGAGCCAATATATGCCTGAACAGCCTGACAAACTGGTCCCGGCTCAAAAAACTTACCGCCCCGCCTTTGTATTCCTTCTCAAGCGATGAAAGCCCTGCGATAAATTCCGGCATTTTGTCTTTTGCGAATTCGATTTTGAAAGAATTCGCGTCGAAATTGTCCGAAAGACGTAAAACCTCCGCAAGGTACCGGCAGCGCTGAATTGCCTTATCGGCCATACTGCTGTAATAGAAAGGCTCGACATAACTGTATTCGAGAACATCCAAACTGCGGATGAATATTTCAGGCGTTATCTTCTCGTACCGCTCAAGGCTGCTTTCGCAGGGACTGTCCGTCAGCGACGCCTTAACGACCATCTTTTCTTCGAACTCTTCTTTCTTATCAGTATATTCTTTGTTATTCGGGTCGAGAACCGGCAGCCAGCTATAGCAGTAAAGCAGTGCATCTATCCATTCGCCTTTCGCCTCATACCCGGCGGCCATTTTCTGAGCCCTCGCTATAGTGTCCTGTACGAACGCATCTTCCAAAATCTTTGCCTTTTCGTTCGCGTCCGCAGCTTCCTGAAGTTTGACTATCACCAAAAAGACGTCAACAACATTAGGCTCGCCCCCAATTTCCCCAATATCAGCCGGAAAAAATCCCGGCAGATTAGATTCGCTTTCAGCATAAAGCCAATGGTTTTCGAGTCTTTCCGCAATAATCTCGAAAACTTTTGGCTGATTAGTATCTTCCGCACCTGTCCGAAATTTAAACTTTTCAAGCTCCGCCAATTTTTCTTCGTAAATCTGCTTTTCCGCCTGCTGCCTCGACTCCTGAATCTGATTATACTGCGAAATTACTTCCAGAAGCGACTTCGAGTCCGACTTGTTTCCGTCCGCCTGTTTGATTGTCTCTTCAGCGGCGGAAAAATCGCCTTTGTATATCTCCTGTATCGCCGCCTTGAGCGAATCTGTTTTGCCGTCGTCCGGCTTCTGAACGGCCTGTTCCTGCTGCGGCGGAACCGACATCGAAAACGCCACACCGGCCGAAAGAAGTAATACTAAAATAAATGCTGTAAATCTTTTCATCTGTGCTTTTCTCAAAAAAATAAGGAAGTAAGGAAATAAGGATGTAAGGTCGTAAGGAAACAGGCCCGTTGTGTTTTCCCTTACTTCCTTGCTTCTTTACCTCTTTACTTCCTTTTCAGTATATCTTTTCTTACAGGCATTCTGCCGCTTTGCCGCTGCAGCCCAGAATATCCAGCTTGTGCAGCACCATCGCCTTTATCGCATCTCTTGCCGGACCGAGATATTTTCGAGGGTCGAACTCCGCAGGCTTTTCCGCAAATACCTGCCGAATCTTCGCCGTCATCGCCATGCGAAGGTCGGTATCGATATTCACCTTGCACACCGCCATTTTCGAGGCCTTTGTTATTGCCTCTTCCGGAACACCCATCGCGTCGGGCATCTTGCCGCCGTACTTATTAATCAGGTCTTTGAATTCTTTCAAAACGCTGCTCGAACCGTGCATTACCAGCGGAAAGCCCGCCAGCTTGTCCGCAACTTTTTGTATAACGTCGAAAGCGAGTTTCGGCTCGGACTTGAACTTATAAGCGCCGTGGCTCGTTCCGCACGCCACCGCCAGCGAATCGCACCCGCTCTTTTCGACAAACTCTATCGCCTGGTTCGGGTCCGTCAGATGGCTTGCGACATCGTCGTGGCTCACCCCGACAACATCTTCTTCGATACCGCCGAGCTGGCCCAACTCCGCTTCCACCACTACCCCGTGAGCGTGAGCGTATTCGACAACTTGTTTTGTGATTTTGATATTTTCCTCGAACAGATGATGCGATGCGTCAACCATCACCGATGTAAATCCGTCATCGACGCACTGTTTGCAGACCTCGAAAGTGTCGCCGTGGTCAAGGTGCATGCATATCGGTATATCGGGATTTCCCGCAACCGCTACGTCGATAATCGCACGCAGATAGCTCATACTTGCGTACTGCCTTGCCCCGCGCGATATCTGGAGAATCAGCGGCGCCTTTTTCTCGGCAATCGCCTCTACGATTCCCTGCGTAATTTCCATATTATTGACGTTAAACGCCCCGACTGCATAGCCGTTCTTATAGGCCATTTTGAACATCTTTTCTGTCGTAACTAAAGCCATAACAATACCTTCCTTAATTTAAAAAAATTGAAGACTATTTTAGTACGCTATGTCAAATTAACGGCACAAAAAAACCGCTCTTTTAACTGTCTTTTTTGGATTAATAATTCCGTTCCTTCGGGGTTTCCAGCCCAACCAGCGACCTTGAGCCGAAGCCCAGTTCGCCCAGTCCTTCCGGCCATATACTAAGCATTATAGTGCGTCTGTCAAGCGATTCATCCACCCCGTAAGTCAGCCCGTAATAAAGGCGGTGATAACGTCTGATTAACGAAACCTGAGTACTTATTTGGCCGTCGCGTTTGAAATCGTATTGATGGGCGAAACTGATTGTATAACGCGGGCTCAGTCTGTAAGTCATCGCGAAAGTTACTGCGTTCGACCCTTTTTCACCGTCAATTTCTATGCTTCTTTTGTATCGTGTGCCGATATAATAACTCAGGTTCGGCCAAACAAGACGCGACAGACCTATATTGAACTGCTCTATCGCGTTGTCTTTTACATCGTAATTTAAATCGCTCAGTATCGCCGTCGTATCGCTCAGCCGCCAGATATAATCCGCGTTGAAGCTGTCCCGCTGCGGCCCGAATGTCTCGAATGTCCGGTACCCCGTCAAATCGCCGAAGAATATATCCGGCGCCAATATATTCGAAAGCGGAGCAAACGAATTATTCCACAGCACCCTGTCTGCACGTTTTATATTCGTATTGTCGCTTACCGCCGAGTATTCGAGGTTCAATCGCATCCAGTCAAGTACCCTGCTCTTTTCGCCGCCCGCTGGCGAGGTCCCTCGGCTCGAAGGCCGCGAGGCCTGCGGCTCGCCTCCGGCGGACTGGCCGCGCTTCGTCTGCCACCGCTGCAAAACTCCTAAACTGAACACATCCCTTTGTTTTACTTCCTCGGCGCTCTCGGTAAATATCGATACATTCGCATAAGGCTTTACTATATGACGAATGCCGTTAACATCCCAGAACTTCGACCGAACATCGAAGTACTTCCAGTATTGTGTCGATGCCCGCACTCCCGCCTGGCCGATATAAACTTCCCGCTCGCCCGATTGACTGCTCGTTCCGATGGCCTTGCCCCGGCTGAACCCGCCCCTGTCGTCGTATCCGAACGTACCAGCTATGAACGGAACGACATTGCCTTTGGTGAATTTAAGCGGCATCTCGAGCTCCGCACGCGTCGAGCCGAAAGTGAACGTCTCCGTCGATATACGCAGATTGTGGTCTTTACCGATGCGCTGTCGGTATCGGCCTGCGATGCTGTCGCTGTAAAATGTAAATTTGTCGTTAAACAGCGATTCGCCCGTCAAATGATACTGCAGCGAAGGTAGCTCTTCGAGCTGGTCGGCAAAATCGTTTATCCGCCAGTTGCCAAGTATCGAAAACGCACGGTTATCCTTCAGCCACTTAAGGTGCATAATCGTATCTCTGCCTCTGCCGCTGAAGTATTCTTCGCGGTTAAACGCCTCGAGATAATGCTCGTCGGAAATATAGCTCGTCTCAAGAGTAAGCTGCCAGTTATAAGGAAGAAAATGCCTGTGCCGGAAATTGAGCATACCCCTTAATGTCTTTTCGGGTTCGATATTTTGCCTGTTCCTGCCGAGGTCGTCTTTGCCTTTATCGTCTATTATATATCCGTTAATATTTCCGAAATAATCGTTCCTTGTATATGATATATCGGCTCCAAGCCCCAAACCGCGCTTCGAATAGCTGTCTATCATCAGCCGCGAATCCACGCCCGCCGGTTCGCGAAGCCCCAGAACCTTCGCAAGATACCATTCGCTTTCCACCGCTGTTCCGAACGTCTTGTCCCTGCTGAACTGTAATTTTCTCAGCGGAAGGTCAGGCACCTCGAAATTTCCCCTCATCATCGGCCAGTAAAATATCGTCCGGCCGTCAAGTTTCATCTTGACCTTTTTCATCATAATATCATAGCTGTGTCCGCCGAGCATTCCCGTCTGCTGGTCTATCGCTGTTCTATCGACTATATAAACTTCCGATGCCGTCGCCGAAATCCTCGGCACGTAAAATTCGCTGTTGGTAACCGTAACGTCGTTGCCGGCAAATTTATGCTCCGCAACCTGCCGCAGCTTGGCCGCCTTGACATAAATCGGCACTCCACGCTCAGGCTCGAATGTCCGCATAACCGTATTTACCGCAAGCGCCTGCTTGGTCTGAAAATCGTAATAAACCTCGTCGGCCCGAATCGTCCGGTTGCCTTCTGTCATTACAACACCGCCGCGGAAATACGCCGCCTTAACCGTGCTCGCAGGAAGAACATCAGCATCGTCTTTATCTGTCGTCTTTCGCGTATAGAAAATAACAGCGCTGTCCGACTGAAACTCAAGCAGCCTGCCAAGCTCATCCTGTTTTTGCCACAGATAAAATCTGTTCAGTATCGTCGCGATGCTCGTCTCGTCCGGCAGCGTCTCGTTCGTAATCCTCACCGGCGTTTCCGTTGCGCTGCTTATATTTACCGGATACTGAAATTTCGGCGCCGGCGCTAAAGGCGCTCCGGTTACCGCCGATACGCTCGGCGTCTCCGCAGGCCGGCCCGTTTTGTCTCGCCCGAAAACCCTTTCAAGAATATTCGGCTTCTCATCTCTTTCTATTTGTCTTTGCTGTTGAACAACGACCGTTTGTTCCTGAACATCGGGAACAATCTTTATCTGCCCCGTCGCAACAAGCGCGTTGCGGTAAATCAAACTCGTTCGCGGGTCTTCCTCAGCTCTGCTCTCTGCCGTCGCGAATACCTCGCCCGAAATTCTGAACTCCGCAACAAGCGAATCGGCCCCATCTACCACCGCTTCGCTCACTTCCATACCCGAAGTCTTTGCGCCGGCCCCTGTCTTAATCGAAGCCTTATCCTGCAGATAAACCGTCGCTTTGTAATCGATATGCCTGACTCCGCTGTATTCGACAATGTTCTGAACAAGCCACACTACCGCCTGTTCGCTTTTGAGTCTGTTATCGCCGAGCACAAGGTCGAACCCGTTGCGAAATACAAGAATATGCTCTCCGTCGCCGGCCTGATATGTCGTCATCGCTCCGCCGCGAAGATGAAGGTCTTCAGCCCCGAAAAACTGCGCCCCGTGCTCGTCAAGCGCGGATATCCCTATCGCACAAAAAACAAGTACTAATAGCAGACAGATAAATCGTTTATGCATAGCTTCCCATTAAATCCGTTTAATTGCCGTGATTATAGCCGCACCGATTTATAAATCCAGCCATAAATCCGCAAAAAACCGCAATATCAGTATTGATATAACGGTTATATAAGTTATTATCGAACAAAACCTTCGGACAGGAACAGTATTTATGCCCAATAATTTCAGCCCTTACCAAAAAAACGTCATAAAAAGCTATTATGACAATCTGGATAAAATCTCCCTGACAAGGCTTCAGGAACTCGTAACTGAAATCTACCTCGCCCCGCTCCCCGACAAAAAGGCCAAACTTTGGAAGCAGGTCGCCTCATACCTGAAAAAACTCAAAATCAACGCTCAAATCGCTCAGCATATCCTAAAACAGCAGGACCCCAAACTCCTCGCAGAACACATCACCGATTGGCTCAAAAAATAACAGCGCAGAAAAAATCCGTCGTTGTAAGACGGATTTTCCCTCTCTTCTCTATTATAAATCAACGCAAAAAAAAATCTTTGTTTAGCCCCGACCCCGGAGTTTACCCTCGCGCAGGCGGGGGGTCGGGGTTTGCTATCAGGGTTTTTGTTTATTCTTTCCCGACACCGCTCTTTGCCGTCTGTCGGCTTTTCCGTTTCCTTTGGTTTATCGTCCGTACAGGCTCGATAATCGGCTCTTGTCTCGATGCCGTCTCGACCGCTTCGCTTGGCGTTTCAGCGTAAAGGTCTGCTCCTATTTCTTCCCACAGCCCTTCAGCCCTGCCGAACACTCCGCCGCAGAGCATTATTTTCATATTGGGAAGTGCGCTTATTTCGCGTATTCGGTCGATTATACTGCGTACAGCGGGCGTTTCCGTCGGGTCCGCCCCGTAAATCACAAGAACTTCCGGACTAAACTCGTGTACATACTCAAGAATATCGTCATTGCTCAATCCCCCGCCGATAAACCTCACATCCCACCCGGCACTTTCAAACATATCAGCTATCATTTGCCCGCCGAGCTCAGAAATTTCCTTAATCGAACTGCATATCACAACCTTCTTTTCATTCTGCACCTGCTTGGGCAGCTTGTTCTGAAGCTGGTCGATAATCGTCCGGTTTATCCGAGTCGCCAAATGCTCCTGAACCGATGTGATTTTTTCCACCCGAGACAGCCTGTCAACCTCAAGCATCATCGGCCAAATCACATCGCTGTAAACCCCCACTATCGATGCATTATTATTATGCAATACATCTTCTATAACTTCCCGACATTTGCGCCTGTCGCCGACAAGCAACGCCTCAAGATAACGCTCAAGAAATACTTCATTCAACATACCAATTTCTCCAAATCCAAAGTTATAGAAGATAAACTCTTACTATCCAAATACTTACACTTAGTATCACTCTATTCTGATTTTAATGCTTCGTTCTGCCTTCTGCCTTGCCCTGAGCTTGTCGAAGGGTTAACTTGTTAAATTAGGCAATCTACATAATATATCGGAACGTCAAATTGAAAATCTTTAGTTAAAATAGGCAAAATTACAAAAAGAGGTAAAATTTCTTCAAAATGCCAACGACTAAATACCAAATACCGAAAAATCCCCATTTTTTCGCAAAAAACCAACTTTTCACTTGATTTTTTGTTCTAAACGTGGTATAATGTACACAAAATTAGACAATCATTTAACCAAATCCGAGGACTCAATTATGATAACTACACGCAAAATCGATTATTTAATGTTCAAAGTTAACGGCAGAATCGTCAAAGTTGACCCCGACATTTATTTAAGAATCTTTAATAACCATCTTGAGGTCCCGAGAAAGTACACCCCCGGAATTACTACGCTCATACTCTGTAATGGCCGTTATCCCACGCTCGTTTACGGCAAGAAACACTGCCGCCGTGTTTTGCTCTCCCGCTTTGTTATGGACGCCGGCCCTGACCAGCTCGTTGACCACGAAAACAGAAATCCTCTCGACAACCGCAGATGCAATTTGCGCATCGCGACGCATCGGCAGAACAACCTTAACAAAATACGTAAAAACTCATCAGGCTTTATCGGCGTCAGTATCAAGCGTCAAGATGGAAGATACGCTTGCGTTGCCAAATTTCATCTTGCCAATGGTAAGGAGGCAACGTTTCGCTTGCCGGATTGTCCTGAAAATCGGGTTATCGCCGCCTTTGCAAGGGACAAGTTTGTTTTGCAGGCCGGCGAGGACGATTACGCTCCTTTGAATTTCCCCTGCTTTAAATATGAACCCTTCAGGACCTTTTTATTGAATGAGGATTTGAGGAAATATAAGAAAAGAAGTAAAGAGGCAGGGACGCAAAGAAGCAAGGAAACCCTTCTCGCCACAGGAACACAGAGAACGCAGAATTAAAATATTTAGCTGCTGTCAGCTCGAAAGAAGTTTGCTCGGCGGATTCGTTACGGCCTAACTTTCTATCATCGCCTTGATTTCATTATGCAGTTCAGGCAGGTCTTTTTGAATTACATCCCACACAACGGCGCTGTCAACAACATCATAGCCGTGAATAAGGATGTTTCGAAATGAAATAATCCGCTCGAAATAACTTATTTTCGATATGGTCTGGGCGTCAAACTTAGCCAGCCTGTTGAGAGCTTCGCCTATAATCTCAAACTGGCGTTCAACAGCGGAACGGAGCATTTGGTCGCTGACATAATCATCGAAGTTTTTCCCTTTGGTAAAATCAAGGATATTGGCCGCTGCCGAACGGATATCTTCGAGAATTTTTTTCGACTCAAGCCGCATATAGAACCTGCTTTTTATTATTTATTTCCTGCAGAAAATACGGGTTTTTAATTGCGGTCGTCATTACCAAATCGACGTTTCTGCCGAACAGTCTTTTCATTGTTTCGAGCAGGCCGAAATAAGTATCGGCGTGCTGACCCTGTTTTAAAGGTTTAAACTCGACCAAAAGGTCTATATCACTCGAGGTGGGGTTAAAGTTTTCACTCAGGGCCGAGCCGAAAATCTCGAGCCTGCTGACGTTAAAACGCCGACAAGCCTGCTGAATCTCGGAAAGATGTTTTTCAATAATATCAACCATAAAACCAAAGCCCTCATTCTATTACGACTAAAAATATCTTATTCGGCTATTACCTTTTGTCAAGCAATATATTAACGTCAAACGGCCTTTGAATTTCCCCTGTTTTAAGAATGAGCCGTTCAGGAGTTTCTTATTAAACGAAAACCTGCGAAAATACAAAAAACGCAATAAAACACAGAAAACCCCCATTTTTTAAGGATAATTTCGGTTGAGTTTAAAATGAAGTGGGCTATACTATATAAAAGTCAAATTTATGATGGAGATTTATGTCTAAAGATTTTCATGCCGAACCATTTGATGAGGAAACAAAACTAAAGCTCGAAATATTCCGTGGATATATTAGGGAGTGGCTACCAGTTTTCCTTGCAAAACCAACATTTAAAATAGTAGCCTTGTATGATTTTTTTGCAGGACCTGGTAAAGATGTACAAGGAGAGAAAGGTTCGCCTCTCATCATAATTGAAGAACTTAACAAGTATTTGAATGACCCTTCAAAACCACAATCGCCGGATGTCAAAATAAAACTTTTCTTCAATGATGAAGACACACACAAGTATATGGAACTAAAAAAAGCTATTGAAAATGAGAATGTTTCAAAAATTTTTAGCATTGAAATTGATAACAAAGATTTTACAGCAATTTTCAAAGAGAAATTCTCGTCAATAGCTTCCATAGATACAGCAGCGTTGGTTATTCTTGACCAATGTGGAATAAAACACATTACTCAAAATATATTCACCAAGCTGACAAGTTGCAGTGCTACAGATATTTTATTTTTTATATCTTCTTCCACAATTAGACGATTTAGCGGCGAAGATTGTATAGACCAATACTTTCCCGGTGTTTCCAGAAAACAGATAGAGGCGATTGATCCCGGACACATTCACAGATTTATATGTACAAGTCATCCCAAAACCCTCCGGAGTAAGATGACGATACAACCAAGTTGAATCATAGCGAGAAAGTTTGCAAGATGATATTCGTAACGAACAA
>PGYD01000059.1 GCA_002839495.1 Planctomycetes bacterium HGW-Planctomycetes-1 | reverse complement strand
TTTGTTCGTTCATCACTCGGAAATTAAGGCCCAGGGCTTTAAATCCCTCGATGAAGGTCAAAGCGTTTCGTTCGACATCGGCGAGGGCAAGAAAGGCCCTTGCGCAACAAACGTGGTGCCGGCTTAGACTTAGCAAACAACCTTGTCCGCCATAGCCCCCGCCCTTATATAGCCCCGATGCGTCGGGGCGACGAAGAGTTGGCGAAAGCGGATTGAAAACGAAAGCCCTGTTATTTATAGCGGGGCTTTTTTGTTTATAGCCGCAGAACACAGAATCAAAAAAGGAAGTAAGGCAATATGTGAAAAACAACCCTAAACTTTGCAGAATAAAAATAATGGGCGGAAAAGTTATAACAATATTCGGGACGAGCAGGGTTAAAGACGGAGACAGCGTTTTTGAGCTTGCATACGGACTGGGCAGGCTTTGCGCGGAGGCGGGATTCGTAATCGCTAACGGCGGATACGGCGGGACAATGCTTGCGGCGGCAAAAGGGGCAAAATCGGCAGGCGGAAAAACCATAGGAGTAACCTGCTCGGCGTTCGGCAGAAAAGGGGCGAACGAATTCATAACGCAGGAGATAAAAACCGAAAACCTCGCTCAAAGAGTAGCGAAATTAGTCGAAACAGGCGATGCGTATGTCGTTTTGGCCGGCGGGACAGGGACAATGCTCGAACTGGCAGAGATTTGGGAGCTGACAAACAAAGGCTTTATTAATCCGGCGAAACCGATTATACTTATGGGCGATTTCTGGAGGCCATTGGTGGAACTGATGGCAAAAGACGACGCCGAAAGCAGAGAGTGCGTCAGATTCGCAGGCGGCGCCGAAGAAGCAGTGGAAATGTTAAAGGAATGCCTGAAATGATAAAGTCGATTGTTTACCGCTCACTCACGTTCGCGGCTCTGATTTTTTCGATTTCCGGAATATGTTTTGCACAAAATCCACTGCCTGTGCGGGACGGGTTTGTACTCGACGGAATCGACGGGAAAATAACGACGGAAAACGGCAAATGGTTCTTTACGGTTTTCGAGCCGATAACGGACGGCAAAGGAGTGCTCGACCCGAAAGTCGCTGTCGGGATTCTGCCTTCGAGTATGCTCGAAAAATTCGCAAGCACCTTCTCAGAAGAGAAAAATTCGTACCGTATCTGGGGCAAGCTGACAAAATACCAAAATAAAAATTTTGTTTATATGTCATATTTTTTGCCTGTGACGGAGGCCGAAGAGGCTAAGCTGAGCGCCGATGTCAACGATGCAAACGAAGTTAAAATCATACCGGATGAGGTGCTTTTGCTTTTGAAGCCCAAGAGGGTCGTCAGTCTTGCGGAACTTAGAAAACCAATCGGCACAGAGGCTGACGGGATACTGTCTGACAGAACCGGGTTTCTGCGGCAAACGAAAGACGGCGTTTACTTCGCGTTCGACGGGATGGGCAGAAATATAGACCTGCTGCAGCTGCCGCTGCTGGAGTGCGCGGAACTTGAAAGTATGATAAGCCAGCAAAAACAAATTGCGATGCCGATGCGGTTCAATATTTCCGCGATTGTTACGCGGTACGAAGGCAAACGATACCTGCTTTTGCAGCGGGCGACAAGAGTTTTCAGTCATGGTAATTTTGCAAAATAAACTATGAAAAAAATACTGCTGTCCTATACTTCTAAAAACTTCGAGCAAAAACTCTCAGATTTGCGCAAAAAAGTAAGCGGAAAGGCAACGTTCAGTCCCCGCAGTTTGGAAGGCGAGAAAGTCGCTAAGATTATCGAAGATATATGGGACAATGGCGATAAAGCTGTTGCTAAATACACAAATCTATTTGATAAAGTAAAACTTTCGCCACGGCAGTTCAAAGTAAGTCCGGGAGAGTTGAAAAAGGCCCATCAGAAAATCGACAGAAAATTACTTTCGTCAATCAGAAAAGCAATCGCGAATGTAAAAAACTATCAAAAGAAAATTTTCATCGGCACGGCAAAGGGTGTTTCTGTTTCCACTGGTATAAAATATAGTCCGATTAAGCGGGTGGGGATTTGCGTACCCGGCGCATCGGCACCGCTGCCTTCGACAGTAATAATGACAGCGGTACCGGCACAGGTCGCGGGAGTAAAAGAAATAGCAGTTGTTTCGCCGCCGCGTTATAAAGGCAGTATTCATCCTGTGATTCTTGCGACTTGTTATGAACTTAAAATTAATGAAGTTTATCGAATCGGCGGAGTTCAGGCGGTTGCTGCCCTTGCTAATGGTACAAAAATAATCCAACCCGTCGATATGATAGTCGGGCCGGGAAATCAATGGGGGCAGACTGCCAAAAGGCTTGTTTTCGGACAGGTAAAAATCGATTCGCTCGCAGGGCCGAGCGAGGTACTAGTAATCGCAGACGATTCTGCAAAAGCGGCGTGGCTCGCGGCAGATATGCTGAGCCAGGCAGAACACGCGCCCGGCAGCGCCTTGCTTTTTACACCTTCTAAAAAACTGGCACAAAAAGTTGTCGGCGAACTCGAAAAACAAGCTGCAAAACTGGGCCGCGGCAAAGAGACAATGCAATGTCTGAATCAATACAGCGGCGTTGTGATATTTAAAAATATTCAGCAGTGTATCGAATGGGCGAATTTATTTGCCACCGAACACTTGCAGATTCAGTGCGGGAAAAAGAGCAAACAAATCGCCTCAAAAATCGAAAACGCAGGGGCGATATTCATCGGCGATTACTCGCCTGTGGCAACGGGCGATTATTTCGCAGGGCCGAGCCATACATTACCAACCGGCGGCAGCGCAAGATTTTCAAGTGCGCTTACCAGTAATGATTTTGTCAAATCAACCAGTATTATCGAATACGACAAAAAGAGACTTTCCAAAGATGCGACCGATATAATTCGTCTTGCCGAAGCAGAGGGTCTGGATGCGCACGCGAAAAGCGTAAAGATACGGATTGAAAAATAACGAACTGCGAGATTCTTCACTTCGTCCCGACAAGTCGGGACTTCGTTCAGAATGACACTGTATCCAGTGTCATTTTCTCAGTTTTGCCTTGATAATTTCCGATGCTCTTGCGATGGCGTCGTCGATTTTCGACGGGTCTTTTCCGCCTGCCTGAGCCATTTGGGGTCTTCCGCCGCCTGCGCCGCCGATGATAGGAGCAATCTCTTTAATTAAATCGCCTGCCTTTAAACCTTTTTCCACGAGGTCGTCGCTGACGCCGGCAATCAGAGTTGCTTTGTCGGATGCCTCGGCCATACCGAAAACGACCACAGAAGAAGCGGACTTTTTCTTTATCATATCAATGGCGGTGCGAACCTGCTCAACGGGCACGGGGTCGATTTTGCTTATTACTAAAACACTCACGCCGATTGTCTCGGCTCCGGCGAGCAATTGCCTTGCCTTGTCGAGAAAATTAGTTCCGCCGGTCTGGACGGGAGCGGATTTGAGCTGCTTGGCGAGTTTTTTATTTTCGTCGAGCAATTTATTCAAACGCGCCGGCAGTTCCTGAGCTTTTACCTTCAGGATTTGGCAAAGCTGCTCATTAATATCGCTTTGAGCGGCGAGATAATCCAGAAGCGCATCTCCGGTGAGGGCGGTAATTCTTCTAACGCCCGCCGAGATGCTTTCTTCCTTTATTATTTTAAGTCCCGCGATTTTGCCGGTGTTGTCGATGTGCGTTCCGCCGCAGAATTCGCGGCTGAAGGCCTGGGCAAGATTATTTTCGTCCGGGGCGCCGACAGCGATGACCCTTACGGTGTCGCCGTATTTTTCGTTGAACAGCGCCATTGCGCCGAGTTTTTTGGCTTCCGCAATCGGCAAACAAGCGGAAGTTACCGGCAGGTTCTGACGGATTTTTTCGTTAACGAGATTTTCGACCTGTTTAATTTCGTCCGGCGACAGCGCCTTCGGCGAGGTGAAATCGAATCTTAAATACTGCGGACAAACAAGACTGCCCTGTTGAGCGACATTTCTGCCGAGGGTCTGCTGAAGAGCCCACTGCAAGATATGCGTTGCGGTATGATTTTTTCTGCTCTGTCGGCGGGAGGGAGCGACAATCGCATCGATGTCGTCACCAACTTTCATAGAGCCTTTTGTGAGTTTTCCCTTGTGAACGATACAGTCGGCAATTTTTTCGGTGTTCTCGACGGCAAATTCGCTGGACGAAGATTTTATGATTCCCTTGTCGCCGACCTGTCCGCCGGACTCGGCATAAAAACAAGTCTTTTCGAGAATAACCGCGATATCGTCGCCTGCGGCAAGAGGGCCGCTGTCGTTTAAGCCTGACTGGTCGATAAAGCCTATTAATTTTGTTCGTATATTATCTTTGTCGTATTTTGCAGAATCGTCCGTTGCGGGCAGTTTCGTATCGGCAGAAACCGAAACGGCTGCGCCGGTTTTCTGGGCGGCTCTTGCGCGCTGTCTTTGCTCGTCCATCAGTTTTTCAAAGCCGACTGTATCGACTTTGAGATTCTGCTCTCTTGCCATAAGCTGTGTCAAATCGAGCGGGAAGCCGAAAGTATCGTAAAGCTGGAAGGCGTCGTCGCCGCTGATAGTGCCGGCGGCTTTGGCCTTTTCGGCGGCGGCGGCGAAAATCTCAAGGCCGCGGTCGAGAGTTTTGCCGAAACTTTCCTCTTCGGATTTTATAACAGTTTTGACAAGCTCGGCTCTTTGATTGAGTTCTTCGAAAGCCTTGCTCATCGAATTTATGACGACATCGACTAATCTGTAAATAAACGGTTCGTGCATACCGAGCGTTCTGCCGAAACGAGCGGCCCTTCGTAAGATTCTGCGAAGGACGTATCCCCTGCCGTCGTTGCTCGGCATACAGCCATCGGTGATTGCGAATACGAGCGTTCGCAAATGGTCGGCGATGACACGAAAAGCGATGTCGGTTTTTTTGTCCATTGAGCCTGAATACTGCTGATTGCAAAGTATTCCGATGGCATTAAGGAGCGGCGTGAACAAATCCGTATCGTAATTGGATTGTTTTCCCTGCAGGACTCGCGTAATTCTTTCAATGCCCATACCTGTATCGACGTGCCGTGCGGGCAGAGGCGTTAATTTGCCGTCGGCGGCGCGGTTGTACTGGATAAAAACAAGATTCCAGATTTCAATTACGCTGGGATTGTCCTTATTTATGAATTGCGCACCGGATTTGTCGGGTGTGCCGTCGTAATGGATTTCGCTGCACGGGCCGCAGGGGCCTGTTTCGCCCATTTCCCAGAAGTTGTCTTTTTTATTGCCCTTGTGAATTCTCTCGTCGGGCAGGAATCTGCGCCATAAATCTCTTGCCTCGATATCTTCGTCAAGGCTGTCGTTAGGGTCGCCCTGAAAATAAGTTGTGTGGATGCGGGTCGGGTCGATTTGCCAGACTTCGGTCAAAAGCTGCCATGCCCATTCGATAGCCTCGGCTTTGAAATATCCGCCAAAGGCCGGACCGCCTTTGGCGAGATCTCGCTTTTCAGCGGAATCGCCGAAAGACCAGTTGCCGAGCATCTCGAAAAATGTGTGATGATAAGTATCAGTTCCGACATCCTCGAGGTCGTTGTGCTTGCCGCCGGCGCGGATACACTTTTGGCTGTTGGCTGCGCGTTTGTAATCCCTGGTGCCGGTGTCGAGAAAAACGTCCTTAAACTGATTCATACCGGCGTTTGTAAACAGCAGGCTTTCGTCGCCAATCGGCACGACCGGCCAACTCGGCACAAAGGTGTGACCTTTTTTAACGAAAAAATCTATAAATGAACTTCGAATTTGTGAAGCTGTTAGCACTCGATAACCACCATCAATTAAATTTATTTTTCTTTTACGCCGATTGTGACGAGGATTTTGTCGGCGATTTCCTTTTTCAGTTCGCTGTTTTCGATGAGATATTTTCTGGCGTTTTCTCTGCCCTGACCGAGTTTAATATCGCCATAGATAATCCAGGCGCCGCTTTTATCGATAACGCCGCAGTTTGTGCCTAAATCGAGCAGGTCGCCTTCATAACTTATGCCGCTGTCGAACATTATGTCAAATTCTGCGTCTCTGAACGGCGGGGCGATTTTGTTCTTTACGACCCTTGCCCTGACCCTGCTGCCGACGGCGCTTGTGGCGTCTTTGATAGTGGAAATCCTTCTGACGTCAAGTCTTACGGAACTGTAAAATTTCAGGGCGTTGCCGCCGGTTGTGGTTTCGGGATTGCCGAACATAACGCCGATTTTCATTCTGATTTGATTAATGAAAATAAGGCTGGTTTTACTTTTGCTTATAACGCCGGTGAGTTTTCTCATCGCCTGGCTCATAAGTCTTGCCTGGAGTCCCATATGCGATTGTCCCATTTCTCCGGCCAGCTCGGCGGCTGGAATAAGTGCCGCGACTGAATCGATAACGATAACATCGACGGCGTCGGATTTTATCAGCATCTCGGCGATGTTGAGAGCCTGTTCGCCAGTGTCCGGCTGGCTGACCAGAAGACCGCTTACGTCCACGCCGAGCCGCTTGGCCCAGGTCGTATCGAGAGCGTGTTCGGCATCAATAAAGGCCGCGACGCCGCCTGCCTTTTGGGCGTTGGCGATGACGTGAAGGGCAAGGGTCGTTTTGCCGCTGGATTCAGGGCCGAAAAGCTCGACTACCCTGCCGCGAGGTATTCCGCAGCCGCCCAACGCTATATCAAGCGAAATGGAGCCTGTCTGGATGCCCTCGATTTTGGCGTATTTGCTCTCGTCCATCTGCATAATCGAGCCGTTGCCGTACTGCTTTTCTATCTGGGCGATGGCCCTTTCAAGAGCTACGTTTTTCGTTACCGGTTTTGACGATTTTTCGTCTGAGACTGCCTTCTTTGCCTTGCTTGTTTTTGCCATTACTTTCCTTCCTCTCTAATCTTGAGGTTAATTTTCTTCAACAGAGTATATACAGGACCGGCTGATGTCAACCCCGCACTTTCTCTTTGTCCAATTTTATGAATATTTTGAAAGTGCGGGGTCAACTGACTTTTATAAAAGCATACAGAATCGGCCTTTACCGATTGAGCGTCGATTTTTCCGAAACCGCCGATAACTTCAATGAGCTGTCTGTCGGGACGTCTTTCCTTTACTCTGGCAAGTGTAAGATGCGGACTGAAAGGTCTTTGCTCCTTTTCGAAGCCGAGATTTTCAAAAGCCTGCTCGATGTCCTGCACAAGTTTTTCAAGCTCGGCGTTTTCCTTTTCAGTACCGAGCCAGAGCACCTTCGGCGGCCTGCCAAAACTGCCGACCGCTGAAAATTCGATATCAAAGCCTTTATGTCCGGCACAGGCTGATTCGAGCGTTTGAGCGATTTGGTCTGCTGCTGCGTCCTCGATTTCGCCGAGGAATTTGAGAGTAAGATGAATAAGTTTCGGTTCGACCCATTTTATTCCGGCAGGATTTTTGAGACGTTTTTTAAACTCTCTCTGAAGTTTGTCGATTCGGCCGCGAAGCCCGTCATCAATATCAATCGCTACGAAACATCGCATAATACGAAATCAAAATCCGGTCATTTCCTTCAGTTCGTTAAATCTTTTGTCAATTACGGCCCTGCTGACCGACGCGATTGAAGACAAAGAAAACCCCTCGATTACGAAAGAAGCGGTAACCGTGCCGTAAGCGATGGCGGCCTTGAGGTTTTTGACATCTACTCTGTCGGCTGAGGCCAGATAACCCATCAGTGCGCCTGCAAAAGCGTCGCCTGCGCCGGTCGGGTCCTTGAGGTGAACTGTCGGATATCCGCCGATAACAATCCAGTGGCCTTCGCTGTCGAGCGAAATCGAGCCGTGCGAGCCCTTCTTTATTATCACGACTTTGGGCCCCATTTTTATCAGTTCCTGCGCGGCGGCGGCGAGATTGTCGCACTTTGTCAGCATTTTCGCTTCGCCGTCGTTTAATATCAGTGCGTTTATCCTCTGGAGCAGTCTTTTCAGTTCGTCCGCCTGGTTGTCAATCCAGCAATTCATCGTATCGGCGACGACAAATTTAGGCTGCTTAAGCTGTTCGAGAAGCTGAATCTGCAGGGTCGGATGAGTATTGGCGAGAAATACGTATTCACTGTCCCTGAAATGCTCCGGCACGAGCGGCGGCCGTTCGGACAGAACATTCAGCTCCATCGCATCGGTTACGGCCAGACTCATATCTCCCTGATACGAGCCTTTCCACCTGAACGTTTTGCTTCCGCCGCGGACTTCCAGACCGGACAGGTCAACGTCCCTGCCGGAAAAGACTTTTGCCAAATCGAACGGACAGTCGTTTCCTACGACGCCGACAAACCGCACCGGCGAAAAGAAACTTGCCGCCATAGCGAAATACACGGCCGAGCCGCCGATACAGCTTTCACTCTTGCCCTGCGGCGTCGTTACCGTATCAATCCCTATCGAACCTGTTACAAGAACACTCATTTTATTCCCCTTAAAATTTTATTTACCGGAAAATTGGTTAATCGCCCGTTCTATTCTGCGAATCGTCGCATCAAGACCAAGCATATCAATCGACTCGAAAATCGGCAGTGAAACTGTCGTGCCGCAAATCGCGACCCGTAGCGGCTGGGCAACCTTGCCAAGGCCGACCTTCTTTTCTTCGGCAAGTCCTCGCAGCATTTTCTCGATTGTCTCTTCATTCAATACCGGAAGCAGCGACAGTAATGTTTTCAATTCGGCGAGCATCGCAAGGCCTTCGCCATTATTTTTAAGAAGGACTTTTTCCACGTCTTTGGAGTTATATTCTATTTTGCCGTCTTCGGTAAACAAAAATCTGCTCTTGTGGTCAATATCCGCAAGCGTTCTGGCACCCTCGCTTGCCTTTAAAATCCTCTTAAGCAGGGCATCGTCGGCGCCTGCGGCCGGCGATTTCACAACTTTGAGGAAATCCTTATATCTGCTCAAAAGTTCGTCTTCGCCAAGCAGTTTCATATGTTCCATATTGAACGCCTGCAGCTTCTTTCGGTCGAAAAGGCTGTTTGTCTTGTTAAACCTTGAAGGGTCGAAAGTATCTATAAGCTCCTGTAAGGTAAGAATTTCTTGAGCGACCGGCGGACCCGCTTCGCCAGCTAAGCGAGGTCTCGTCTTTGGCGAATTCGCCAAAGACGGACTGTAGCCCAAAAGGGCTATAAAATTCACAAGTGCCTGCGGCAGATAACCGCTTTTGAAGAAATCGACGATATTTACCTCCGGAAGCTCGACATTAAGAAATTCGGCCATCGCGTCAACGGCTGGATTGTCCGGCATACTGTCGCCTGTGATAAATTTGTCAAGTTCTTCCGCGCTTATGCCGCCGATGGATGCGAGTTTTTCCTTGTCCAGTCCTTCTGTTTTTTTGATTGCGTCTTTCAGGACTTTCGCCCTGTCGCGTTTGGACATTTTCCCGCCGCCTTCGCTTACGGTTATCGACATATGGGCGTAAACGGGGGTTTTAAAACCGAGCGCTTTTTGCAGGGCGATATGGCCGGGAGTATTCATCAGATGTTCCTGACCTCTGATAACGTGCGTTATGCCCATAAGCTCGTCGTCGATAACGCAGGCGAAATGATAGGTGGGAAAGCCGTCGCTTTTTAGGATTATAAAATCGCTGATGTCTTTGCCGCCGAATTTGACCTGTCCTCGTACCACATCATCGACAATTACTTCCTCGTCGGGCATACAGAAACGCACCATAACATCTCTGCCGGCGGCTTTTGCTTTTTCCACGTCCGCGGAGTCTGGAAATTTACTCGGACGGGGATAGACAAAGTTCTGTTTTTTCTCAGCGGCTTTTTTGCGCATCTGGTCGAGTTCATCGGCGGTATCGAAACAGTAATAGGCTTTGTCTGCCGCTAAAAGCTGCTCAATATAACGGTTGTAAATATCGAGTCTTTGCGATTGATAATAGGGCTCGGCCGGGCCGCCGACTTCGGGGCCCTGGTCCCATTGAATTCCCAGCCATCGTAAATCGTCCATTACCTGTTTTGCGGCGGTAAGGCTGTTTCGGCTCCGGTCGGTATCCTCAATCCGCAGGATAAAGCTGCCGCCGGTCTTGCGTGCCCATAAAAGGTCGAAAAGGGCTGTACGTGCCCCGCCAATATGAAGATAACCCGTCGGAGATGGTGCAAACCGCGTAACTGCCATTTCGTGCCTTTCATAAAATTAAGGCAACCTCTAAAAATGTCATTGCGAGGAGCAAAGCGACGAAGCAATCTCAATTATTGCTTCAGAAATGAGACTGCTTCGCGGAGTTTATCCTGA
>PGYD01000008.1 GCA_002839495.1 Planctomycetes bacterium HGW-Planctomycetes-1 | reverse complement strand
AGTTGTTGATAATACTCAATACGATGATAAGGAATCAGACATTATGGACGGAAGAAATAATTCTAAAAAATCCTTGAAATTAAACACAGCCGCTTGGTGCCTTCGTAGCTATACTAAAAAAGCGGGCGAGCGGATTCGAACCGCCGACGTCCAGCTTGGGAAGCTGACATTCTACCACTGAATTACGCCCGCAAAAATCGTTCTCGTTAATCGGCTGCGATGCTCGTCCGCCTTCGCTAAAGCTTCCGCCTTCGGTAAACCTATGGCGGACAAGTCTGCGGATAAATTTCGTCTGTCGTTAAACATAACCGTTTGACGGTATTCAAATTATATACCCAAAAGCCTGTTTGGCAAGGCGATATTTTTGCTTGCAATGGCCTTAATTAGTTTGTAAATTACCTCTTTTACGCTATGACGAGTCGCGTAACCGCAACCGTTATACGTATTAACGGGTAGGTAGCTCAGTTGGTAGAGCAACGGACTGAAAATCCGTGTGTCGGCGGTTCAACTCCGCCCCTGCCCATTAACATAAGACATTGTGGTAAAGCAGGTTTTTTCAGTCCAAAAATTAAGTTGCACTATTGTTTTAGGCCCTATAATCCGATATATATAGTAGAGCTACGTAAAAAAGTAGCGGAAACTAAAGTAAAATATGGCGGGGAACAGGTGTATTGCTGATGTAGCAGTTACATATGTGTCGGAAAAAAGGCGGCCTTGGGGCGGCACTTGGGGGCACATAAATAGGGGAACCTATCGGCAAATTTTTTGTAATTTTCCTCAAATATTCCGATTAGCCGGTTATACGGGGTTAGCAAAGTCCCTCTTCTTAAAAAATAATTTATTTAGCCTTTTTGTTATGGGGGGGGGGGCAGGTCAGGGCCTCGCACGGATGCTGAACAGGAGTTACCAATCTAATAGAAAAACGGGGATCGATATCTTAGGCGATGTTCCATGGGGCGCACACTTTTGTTTGTTCTATGAAACCGAACAGGATTTGATTGATATTCTTGTTCCCTACTTTAAGGCTGGCATGGAAAACAACGAGTTCTGTATGTGGGTAACTTCTGAGCCTCTTACAGTAAAAAAAACTAAGGACGCTTTAAGTGTTGCTGTACCTGATTTTGAGCGGTACTTGGAAAAAGCCCAGATAGAAATCATCTCTCATAAGCAATGGTATTTCCAAGACGATGTTTTTGACCTGCAAAGAGTTCTCAAAGCCTGGATTGAAAGAAACGCCCATGCTGTTTCCGCCGGTTTCAATGGCATAAGAGTAGCAGGTAATACAGGCTGGCTTGAAGCAAAGGACTGGAAGTGTTTTGCTGATTATGAGAAACAGGTGGACAGTGTGATTGATGACTATCAGATGCTGGCAATTTGTTCCTACCCCTTAAATAAATGTGGTGTATCTGAAATTTTAGATGTAATTGGTAGTCACGGCTCGGCCCTTATCAGACGCAAAGGCAAGTGGGAATTAATTGAAAGCGCTAAACGAAAAAAGGCTGAAAAAGCTCTGAAGGTCAGTGAAAACAAGTATAAAACGCTTCTCGAGAACCTGCCTCAAAAAATATACCTCAAGGATACCAACTCCGTTTATATATCCTGCAATGAGAACTATGCGGTGGATTTAAAAATCAAGGCAGCAGAAATTGGAGGCAAGACAGATTATGACTTCTTTCCAGAAGAATTAGCTAAGAAATATAGAGCCGATGACAAAAGGATAATGAAATCCGGCAAGATTGAGGACATTAACGACAAATATGTACAACGAGGAAAAGAGATATTCGTTCATACCGTCAAAACACCCGTGAAAGATGAAAAAGGTGAGACAATCGGAATATTAGGTGTTTTCTGGGATATCACAGCACAAAGGCAGGCCCAGAAAAGGCTGTTAGACTACCAAAAACGGCTTCGGGACCTTACATCGGAAATGTCTCTAACAGAAGAGCGTGAACGCAGACGTCTGGCCGTTGAACTGCATGACCAGATTACTCAGCAGTTAATTCTTTTCAAGATTGATTTAGGCTCATTGCCAAAGGAAAATTTACCATCAGAGCTTACCAAATCCTTAGATGAAATTTACCGGAATCTTGACCGGATAATAGGCGACACACGCACATTGACATTTGATTTGAGCTCACCCACTTTATATGAATTAGGGCTTGAAGCCGCTATAAGAGAATGGCTCCACGAGGAAGTTGAGCAAAAACACAAAATCCGCACTGAATTTGAGGATGACAAGCAGCCAAAACCTCTGGACGATGATGTCCGTGCCCTGTTATACAGAGCGGTGCGGGAACTGCTGGTCAACATAGTCAAACACGCACAAGCCAAAAATGTTAAGGTTTCGGTCAGCAGGGACAACGATAAGGTAAGAATTGAGGTTACAGATGATGGAGTCGGTTTCATACCATCGCCGCAGTTGAACAAAACCGGAGGCTTCGGGCTTTTCAGTATTCGCGAGAGGCTGAGCTATCTTGGCGGCAGTATTGAGATAAAGTCTAAACCCGGCCAGGGCACACATGTCAGGCTTATAGCACCAATAAAACGCGGAAAAAATGCAGAAAAACCATTCGATAGGGGGTAATTATGAGCATAAGGATTTTAGTGGCGGATAATCATGGAATACTCCGGCAGGGAATTGCCTCTTTGATTGAAAAACAAGGTGATATGGAAGTGGTTGGCGAAGCCGATAACGGATTGCACGCAGTGGAATTAACCCGTCAGCTTCGGCCTGATGTGGTTATTATGGATGTAAGCATGCCCGTATTAAACGGTATTGAAGCCACACGTCAAATCAGGGAGGAATTGCCGGAAACTAAGGTTCTGGCTTTGTCAGTACATGCCAATAGGGAGTTTGTGCTGGATATGGTAAGGGCAGGCGTATCGGGGTATATGCTCAAAGAGTGTGTATTTGAAGATTTAGTCCGGGCCATTAAAATAGTTATGAACAATCAGTCGTACCTCAGTCCCCAAATCGCAAATATTGTTCTGGAGGGCATCACAAAAAATGCTATTTTCGATTCAGCGAATAGGTTTAAGGAAATCCTGACTCCGAAAGAAAAACAGATGCTTCAGCTTTTGACCGAGGGCCATTCGGCAAAACAGGTTGCTGCCCAACTTGGCCTGAGCGTTAAGACCATCGAAGCAAACCGCAGGCAGATTATGGAAAAAACTCAAATTGATAACCTCGCAGACCTGACTAAGTATGCTATTCGCGAAGGGTTAACCACGGTTTAAGAAAATTTTAGGATTTGGCAAATTTTTTTTGACAGTTTTACCCCCCCCCCCACTCCAAAGGTGTATCGTTATAACCAAAGGCTATAACAGAAAGCTCCCTTGGAGGGTTTAGTTTTTGTCCTCCATCTTTTTGTGAAAAAGGGATATCAGTATTAAAAACCCCACAATTCCTCATTATCAAGTCTAATTCTTTCAAGAAAGCCCATTTCAACCACACAAACTTGTCAAATTAACTTTTATCCGCACAGTCCCGCCTGAAGTTTTTACGCCCCTAAGGCTCATTAAAACAGCCAAAGGCTTCTTATGAACAATATCCTGTATTGTCGAATACAAGAATCAGCGACAGGAATATTGAATGTTGGCTTTTACTTAAGAGACCGTGAATGGACGTTAAAGTTAAGATATAATATGGAAAACACCCGCAATGTTATCGAAGTAAATAAACTGAATTTAAACGCACGTATGTAGCGTGCGTTTTTTTATTTTTTATTACTTTCTGCGAAAGCGGAAAGAAAGGAGCATTACCATGGCAGTAGAAAAAGCAATTGGTTCGAGCAGTCTGGTCGAAGTCATTGACAGGATTCTGGACAAGGGTATCGTAGTTGATGCCTGGGTAAGAGTCTCTTTGGTAGGTATTGAAATACTTGCCATCGAAGCCAGAGTTGTAGCGGCTTCAGTCGAGACCTACTTGAAGTATGCCGAAGCTATCGGTTTGACAGCAACAGCAGCATAAGGATAGGTACGTAAAGAGGGTTCTTGCCGAGTTATCCTTATGCGTCGCTACTGGGGGAGCAAAAAGCATAATTCGCCAAGAAATGCCTCTTCTTGCTATTAAAGAAATATCACGAAAGAAATATATGGAAGACAAAGCCGGGACAATACTGTTAGCCGCCAAAGAAAATGTTCTTGAGAATATAATTTCTTCCTACGAAGCGAGGATACAAATGGTGGAAGCATTTTTCGAAACCACCGGTCAAATCTTCGAGGATTTTCAGGAATCTCTTCTTAGCAAGAGGCAGGAACGTGAAAAAATCAATGACCAGCTCAAAGAAAATCTTGCCAGGAACGGGTCTCTGCGAAAGAAAGATTTCGACAGAATGATGAATATTATCTCTTTATACCAGGAACAAAGTGAGCAGGAAATAAGGAAGCTGTCTAAAGAATATCTTGGCGAGCAAACAAAGCTGGCACAGCAATTGAGGGAAGGCTTGAAAAGCTTTAAAGATGCACTTACCCAAGGCCAGGCTCAAGAGGTCAAGGAACTGCAAACATTGATTAAAGAAATCCTAACAAAGCAGGATGAAAGCAAAATCGAGGTTACTTCGAAACTGAAAGAGTTCCAACAAGGTCAGCAGCAAACATCGGAAATGCTCGGAGACCTTTTAGCGAGGGGAGAAGACCTGAAAATAAGGGATTTTAAGGCAATGCTTACCGAGTTCAAGAGGCAGCGAAAAGAACGCATAGCCTGCCAGGAGCGAAGACGTCAGGAAGTTAAGGATATGCTTGGTGAATTCAAGGCCAAACGCACAGAAACTGAACGGGAGCGTCTTGCTGTGCTGCAGGAGGCATAAAATGCGGATGATTGGTAATTATGAGAGGTATCATAAATAATATTATAAATTTTTACCAGATGCAGGCAGAAGTCCTGGATGTTTTGCTGGCTAATACCCAAAAGGCCATGGAGCAATCGAAAAAGGAAAGAAAAGCCGATGAGCAGGTGCGAAGAATGGAAAATTTTGTAAAGGATTTGACCATGAATTTGAATAATATGCTCGCCAAGTTTTACTTTCTCAAAGACCGCAAAAACAGAAATCAGGAGCAGATGACCGACAGGCAGGTGAACGCTGCAACTGAATTTCCAATTTTCGTTAAGACTGTAACCGAGAATGTGCGTTCATTGCTCAGGCGTTTTCAGGAGAATCAGACCTTTGAAGAAAAGGTTGATGAGGAAATAAAGGGGCTTGAAACCTGTGTGGGACAGAAATTAAAGGAGTTTGACAAAGCTTTAGCTGAAACCGACGGCACTTTAACCATTCATCCGATTAAGTTCGCCCGAGATATTGCCGGCAGTTTTGCCGATAAATTGGGAAATCTATTTGGCCGCTCGAGAGAAAAAATGGTCAAGAGTGATGAAAAAGGGTTGAAATCTTTAACATATTTAAAGGGATAACAAGATGCAAGAGTCGAGAATCCAATATGTTCTGGAACAGTTAAAAAAGGAGCTGCACAGATTTATTGATGCCCTCGGCGAAATACCTTATGTTGCCCTGCCCTCAGAAAAACCTGACATTATATGTTTCTGCGAGAAAATCAAAGAACTATGCGGGTATGATGCCGACGACATCCTGGCTGATAGACAACTTTGGGGGAAAATGATTCACCCCGATGATTACGAGCGGGTTTTTGCAGCTTTTGCCAGATGCAAAAATAAAGGAATGCCCTTTAACATAGGGTACCGAATTGTCCACAAATCCGCCTTTGGCGAGACTTCGCCAGCAGGCGAGGATGGTTCAGTGCGATATGTCAATGATAAGGGTGAACCTGTTTTTAATAACAAGGGCCAAGTAATTCAGATTGAGGGCATGATTACACCTCTCGGAGAAAGCGAAGAACCGGAGAGAATACCGTTGTTAGAGATTAAGCAAGCAACAAATTCTTATGTAAATTCAAACAATTTTCAAAATGTTTAGAAAAGGGGATTACAAAATGGTAATGGCAATTGCAGAAGACATGAAAAAACTGACGGAGAACATCATTATTTCCAATGATGTTCGGCTAAGAGCCGTGGGTGAGCTGATAGCTGACACTCACAAAACTCTGAGTGGATTTTCTACGGATAGGAAGAAGATGGCTGCGGAACAGGCCAGGGATTTGGCTAATTTTGTGAAGGAGCTATCCAAGAATGTGCAAAGTTTTCTCGGCAAGTTCCAAAAGGACCATCAGCAGATGAGTAAGGAACAAGCAAAAGGTCTAAGCGATTTTGTTGTGAATCTCACTGAAGACGTAGAATCAATGCTGGATGGTTTCCAGAAAGCCCGGAACGAGATGTCGGAAGAACTCAAAGACAGGCTTGCTAAAGAAGTGAAGGAAATCGAGACTTATGTTGCCAAGAAGCTTAAAGAATTCAACAAGGATCATGCTGATATGAGCGAAGAACTCAAAAAAGACCTGGCTAAGTATGTGGAAGGTATCGTTAAGGAAACCAGGATGTTCTTGAAGGAGTGCGGCTCTAATATGGCACAGGCCAGGAAGGCGTGGCAAAGCATGTCTGCTACTATGGCCAGGTCAAGAAAAGCCGGTTTTAAGATTGATGCTGGTGAAAAGGTGGCCACAGTTAAGCAGGCAACTCGCAAGGCCCGGGGCAAAAAGAGAACCTCACCGAAGAGCAAAGGCACGGCACAAGGTAAAAAGAAGACCTCAACAAAGAGCAAAAGCGGCAGGCAAACAGTTGCTGTTGGTGTCTAAGCGTTTGTCATTGCGAGGCCTGCGAAGCAGGCCGTGGCAATCTCATCCGCTATGTTTTGAGATTGCTTCGCTGCGCTCGCAATGACAGGAGTAGCGCCGAGCTGTCGTTGGCCGAAAAGCCAGGGAAGTGTAAGTATAAATACTACTCTGCGAAGTAGCGAGTTACTTCGCTACGTAGCACGAGTTCATGGAGGTATTAAATTATGAGCCAGACAACAACATCTGCTACGGCCCAGATAACGTGCGCTTTTTGCAAAGGTGCGGGAAAAGACCCCTTTGACTTACTGAGTGAACGTGCAACCTGCCAGGTCTGCGGCGGCACAGGTAAAGTTGAGGTCGTAGAGCCGGTGATTAGATGTGCTTTTTGCAAAGGCAGCGGGGTTTATCATAGCACACGGATTACCTGCACAGTTTGTAACGGTAAAGGTGTGGTTACAGCTCCCAAAGGCCCAACTGAATGGTGCCCTAAATGTGAAGGCACGGGTGCAGCAATAGATAGTGCAATGCCCTGTCTTAAGTGCAAAGGTAAAGGAGTTGTTTCAAAATGAAAGACGCAGCCAGACCAAATTTGTCCAGAGAAGGCTACATCAGAAAGAGCAAAGAGGCTCTGAGTAAGCTACAGTCCTTGAAAGAAAACTTTGAAAATAGGGAAAAGAAAACAAGGGCAGATTTGGAAAAAGCACGCAAAATTTGGGAAAAATTAGGCGAAAGATTTAGATGGTGGCAATCGCTGCTATAAACAGCAAAATTTCTAACAGAAAAGGAGTTCTATCAAAATGATTGATGAAATGACAACAGTATTGGAACCGGCCCCGATGCCGGACTTCGTGGAGACAAAGTACATAAAGGATATTACCAACAGGGCTCTTTCCTATATTAAGGCAGGCTTTCCAGTTCACTTTAGGGGGCCTTCCGGCACCGGCAAGACAACACTTGCTATGCATATAGCAAGCAAGATTGAAAGGCCGGTGGTAATGATTCACGGAGACGAAGAGTTCACTACGTCGGATTTGGTCGGCGGCGAGCATGGCTATAGAATCAGAAAAGTTGTGGACCGATTTATCTCCAGGGTGCTAAAAACAGAAGAGGATATGGTCAAGCGTTGGGTGGACAATCGTCTGACTGTCGCCTGCAAGTATGGATTTACGATGATTTATGATGAGTTCACACGCTCCCGGCCGGAAGCTAATAATATTCTCCTGTCCATCCTACAGGAGAAGATGATGGATTTGCCGGTCGGTCGCGGCGGCGAGGACCCATATTTAAGGGTTGACCCAAACTTTACTGCTATTTTCACGAGCAACCCTGAGGAATACGCGGGGGTGCATCGCAGCCAGGACGCTTTAAGAGACAGAATGATAACAATGGACTTAGACCACTTTGACTATGATACTGAACTGGCTATCGTCCAGGCAAAATCCAAACTCTCTAAATCACACGCAGAGATAATAGTCAATATTGTGCGAGGCTTGAGAGAGTCTGGAAAGTGCGAATTCGCTCCTACCGTTCGAGGCTGTATTATGATTGCGAAAACCCTTAAGGTGCAGAATCTTAATCTGCTTAAAGCGAACGTGGTTTTTACGCAAATGTGTGAAGATATATTAGCCTCTGAGACAAGCCGTGTCGGCTCAAAGACAAACCAAAACAGGGTCAAAGAAATAGTGAGTGAACTTGTGGCAAGAGAACTCGGGACACGAAAAAACATAAATATTCCTCCAATAGCCGGCAAGGAGAATGTTGTTTTAAGTCAGGAAGAAATAGAAAGCTTAGTTGGTGCAAAATAAAAAGATAAGGAGACCGAACAAATGAAGGGAATAATGCAAACTCAAGGTATTGGGAATATAAAAAGCATCCATTCTATAGGTGCGAGGTCTATCCCGAAGGTACAACGCTCAAGCCATCTGGACTTGTATGTGTTTGAAAGAGAAAAGGATAGATTAGAAAAAGAAGTCTTTGCGTTAAATAAGAGAACAAGCAGGGCCAAAAGGCAATTAGACAGTGCTTACCTGCGAATAAAAAAACTACAAAAAGAAATATATGAGGAGCAGAAAATTAAAACTCATAGAAGCGTGCCAACGAGGCCGCTTAAGACAATGGCTATAAATTATTAATGGATGCATAAGGCAGATCAGGATGGAATGGAAAACTTTTGACTGGAAAAGCCAAAAGGTCGGCCAAAAAGGCGAGGTCCTTGATAAGGTGGTTTATAGATGTGGATTTTGCAAAGGTGCCGGACTTGTATCTTCTAAAGGAAATGCAAGGTGTCCTATTTGTTCAGGTGACGGAACCGTAAGAGTTGCAGCGCCGGCTGTTATCTGTGCTTATTGTAATGGAGAGGGCAGAGCCAATTTGAATAGGGATATTAGCTGTAGTGTTTGTAAGGGCAAGGGCGTTGTGACAATAGAGTGTAAAGAAATTCAGAACTGCACGGCATGCAAAGGAACGGGCAAAGAATGCAACAGCGGCCTTCCCTGTTTAACGTGTAAAGGAAAAGGTGTGGTCACAAAACAGATAACAGGAGCAGTATTATGAAAATAGACCAGGTAAGTGAAGCAATCAGGAGCTTTTTTAAAAAGACTCTTGGTACGGACGCAAAAGTAATAAAAATAACGAAATCCGAGGACGGCTGGGTAGGTGAAGCCGAGATTTATGAAGAGAGCTCGTTTATTAAATCTTTAGGCCTGCCCAGCAGAGTCCAGGATAGAAACACTTATGAGATTAAACTGACCGATACCCTGGAAGTGACTTCTTATGTCCGAAAACGGGAAGTCGCAACCGCAGAATAAGAAAGAGGTATTAAAGAATGGCTGAACAAAAAATGATGCATGCCACCAACGCTACCAACCTTGCTGATATCTTAGAGCGGGTTTTGGATAAAGGAATTGTCATCGCGGGTGATATAAAAATCTCAATTGCAGACGTTGACCTCCTTAATATTAAAATAAGGCTTTTGATTGCCTCTGTGGATAAAGCTATGGAGATGGGAATAAACTGGTGGCAGCAGGACCCTTATCTTTCCTCGAATGCAAAAGATTCTTATGTTTTTTCGGATGCAAAAGAGGCAAGGTTAGAGAAAGAAAATAAAATCTTGAAGAGCAGATTAGAACAAGTAGAAGCAAAGATAAAATAACAAGAAAAGGAGATTAATCAATGGCTAAAGACAAAAAGAAAAAAGATAAAGAAAACGAAGGGCTGAATATTGATTTTGGCATAGGGAAATTGAGCCTTGGTCTGGGAGGACTATTGGATGGTATTGGAAACCTTGTTGACCTGGCCGCCAAACTAAAAGAGGCTGGTGGCGAAATCAACAAGGAAGGCGAAATAGACCTGAGCAATCTCAAAGAAGGCATGAAAGGCGTATTTGGTGTTTCCATAAAGACAGCGGTAGGCGGTAAACCCGTAGTTGAATCGTTTGGAAATGTCAAAAAGACTCCCCATGGCCCAACGGTCGAAGAAGAAAGAGAGCCTCTTACGGATGTCTTTGATGAAGACCAGGAGATTCGAATCTATGCCGAAATGCCGGGTGTCAACGAAGCTGATATAAAATTAGACCTGAAAGAAGACATCCTCGATATCTCAGCCCAAACCGGAGACAGAAAGTACCATAAGGAAATTTTACTGCCTTCCAAGGTGCAAACAGACACGCTTGTCTCTTCTTATGCAAACGGCATCTTAGAGATTAAGGTGAAAAAGTGAACCCTGTTAGAAATATACCTTAACAGGGAGTACCTGATTTAAAAGACAGTAAAAGGCAAGAAAATTAAAAAACTTTTTTAGGATTTCTAACTGGGTGAATGGGATTAAAAGGGCTAAAAGAATCTTCTCTAAAGATGATTTTATTCGGCGGCAAAGGCGGCGTAGGCAAGACAACCTGTGCTTCCGCTGCGGCGATATATCTGGCAGAAGATTTTAAGACGTTGATTTTTTCAACCGACCCTGCCCATTCGCTTGCAGATAGCCTGGGACAGAAACTTGATGGCGAGCCAAAAGAAATAAAGGGAGTTAAAAATTTGAGTGCTCTTGAAGTAAACGCAGAAAACGCTCTTTCGAAATTTAAAACAGAACACGAAGACGAAATCAAGAAAATCGTGGAAACCGGCACTAACCTGGATACAGAAGACATTGATTCGGTTTTTGCCCTGCCTATTCCGGGTATGGATGAGGTAATGGGCTTTAAGGCGATGATTGACCTGATAGATGAGGCAAAGTTCGATAAATACATTGTTGATACCGCACCCACAGGCCATGCTTTAAGACTTTTAACATCACCGAAGCTATTGGATGACTGGGTCAAGGTAATGGCAAAGATGAGATGGAAGTACAGATATATGATTGAAACATTTGCCGGCAAGTATGAACCGGATAAAGGCGATGATTTTCTTCTTTCTATGAAGAAAACTGTAAAAAGAATAGAAGATTTGCTGTGTGATCAAAACAGGTGTGAATTTATAGCAGTTACGATTCCGGAAGATATGGCTGTTTTGGAAACTGTCAGGCTGATAAGTAATTTGGGTAAATTTGGCATTAAGGTCAGACAAATGGTGATAAACAACGTTGTCCAATCAGATGGCTGTGAGTTTTGCAGGGAAAAAAGAAAAGAACAAGATAAGTATATAGACCAGATAAGAGTGAAATTTAATGGCTTAAAAACGACGATTATTCCCTCGTGTCCCCACGAAATCAAGGGATTAAAGACATTGGCGGATTTTAAAAACCAGCTGTTCAATTAGAAACGAAAGAAAGGCAAGCGGCATGAAGCAATTTAAAGTAAAGGAGGCTTTACCTAAGGATGTGGGAAGGGCTATTGCCAGGATAGACCCTGAAGATATGAAGAATTTAGGCCTGGAGGTGGGCCAGACAGTAGAGATAGAAGGCAAAAGGAAGACCGCTGCCAAGGTAATGCCCTGCTATGCCGACGATAGAGGAAAAAAAATAGTTCAGATAGACGGGATAACAAGAGAGAATGCCAAGATTGGTCTTGATGAAAAGATAACGGTCGAAAGAGGCGAAAGCAGACCTGCCAAGAAAATCACGCTTGCCCCCTTGACGAATGGAGGGGTGCTTCAAAAAGACAAAGATGCTAAATACATTGGCTCTCTCATAGAAGGTCTGCCTTTAACGAGCGGTGACAAAATAAGGGCGAGATTATTTGGCACTAAGACCTGTGATTTTATGGTGGAAGATACGATACCGGATGGTGTGGTATCGGTCAACTCTACAACCCTGATAAGGGTAAAGTCAAAAGAAGGCAAAGTTGAGAGGGCCAAAATATCTTATGAAGACATTGGCGGACTCGGTACTCAGGTCCAGCGAATAAGAGAGATGATTGAGCTGCCTCTGAAATACCCGGAAGTGTTTAACAGGCTGGGTATCGAAGCACCCAAAGGAGTCTTCATGTATGGCCCACCTGGTACGGGTAAAACTCTAACCGCCCGAGCTGTAGCCAATGAAACCGATGCATACTTTGTCAGCATAAGCGGCCCGGAAATTATGGGCAAGTTTTACGGTGAATCCGAGGGTCGCTTGCGCAGCGTATTCGAGGATGCCCAGAAACATGCCCCTGCTATAATCTTTATCGATGAGATTGATGCCATTGCACCCAAGAGAGAAGATATGGGCGGTGAAAAGCAGGTTGAAAGACGTGTTGTCGCCCAGCTTCTGTCTTTATTGGACGGTTTGGAATCCCGAGGTCACGTTATAGTTATAGGTGCGACGAATATTCCCAATACTATAGACCCAGCTTTAAGACGACCAGGCCGTTTTGATAGAGAGATTTCTATTCCTATACCTGATAAAAACGGGCGGTTAGAGATTTTAGAGATTCATACCAGAGGCATGCCTTTGGCTAAAGACGTTGATATTGAAAAATTAGCCAGCATTACACATGGTTTTGTTGGAGCGGATTTGCAGGCATTGGCCAGAGAAGCTGCTATGTCGGCTTTGCGAAAAATTCTTCCAACAATTGATTTTGAATTGTCAGAGATTCCTTACGAAGCCCTGCTCAAATTAGAAGTAACAATGGACAATTTTCTTGAGGCCATGAAGGATATCGAGCCATCTGCCATCAGGGAAGTATTCGTTGAGGTGCCGGATGTAAAGTGGTCTGATGTTGGCGGCCTTGAAAATATCAAGCAGGAACTCAAAGAGGCTGTTGAATGGCCGCTTAAATATCCAGACATATTCAAAAAGGCAGGCACTAACCCACCTAAAGGAATTTTGCTCTATGGCAAACCTGGAACAGGCAAGACTCTTTTAGCCAAAGCAGTGGCTAATGAAAGTGGCGTCAATTTTATTTCAATCAAAGGCCCTCAGCTTATCAGTCGCTATGTCGGCGAATCAGAACGGGGAGTAAGAGAAACGTTCAGGACGGCAAAACATGCTGCACCGACAATCCTCTTTTTCGATGAGATAGACAGCATAGTGCCTAAAAGAGGGTCAAGCTCTACGGACGCTCATGTAACCGAGAGAGTAATAAGCCAATTTTTGACGGAAATGGATGGGATAGAAGAGCTTAAAGGTGTCGTAGTTTTAGCTGCTACCAACAGGTTGGATTTAGTTGATTCTGCAATGCTGCGAAGCGGCAGATTCGACCTTATATTTGAGCTGCCTGCGCCAGACGAAAAAACCAGAGAACAGATTTTTACAATACACACAAAGAATAAACCTCTTGCCCAAAATGTTGATTTGAAAAAGTTGGCCAAAGAAAGCGATGGCAGAACTGGTTCTGATATCGAGTTTGTCTGCCGAAAGGCCTCTATGCTTGCGGTAAGAGAATATATCGACCGTAACTCTGCAAAGGAAAAAATAAGTGCCGATGGAGACCTTAAGGTTTCAAAACAGCATTTTGACCAGGCACTTAAAATGCTAAAAGAGCAAAACGGCAAATAAGAAAGGAATGTTATGAGTAAAGTAGGGAAATACATTTACGGGATTATAAACTCCAATGCAGAAGAAACCTTTGATTTGGACAAGATTGTGTCCCTTGATGACATCTACCCATCCAGAAGTCCCGCAGAGATTGTAGAGAGCAGCGAAATTCATAACAAAGCCTATACTGTTGTTTTTCAGGATATATCCGCAGTAGTAAGCGATTCAGAAGTAGTCGATTACAGCCATATGCCCAAAGACACCTTAGGAAGACTGCTTGTCAGTCATCAGCAGTTGATCGAAAAGGTAATGACCAAACATACCATTATTCCTATGAGACTTGGGACATTTGCCGGCAGTGACGAAGAAGCCAGAGAGATTTTAGCCAAGGGATACAAAACAATCAAAGACATTTTCGAACAGGCGAAGAACAGTATAGAGATTGATGTTGTGGCAACCTTAAATGATCTTAAATCTTTTCTGCAGGAAGTTTCTGGGGAAGAAGAAATAAAACAGCTTAAACAGTCGCTGTTAAATAAAGAAGGCGGCATTACCATAGATGACCAGATGAAAGTCGGCGTGTTGGTCAAGAGGCATTTAGACAAGAAAAAAGAGATACTTGCCGGCAGGATACAGGCTGCCTTGGGTGAAATAGCCCAAAATTATAAGGGCCATGACCTTATGGATGATACAATGGTGCTTAACTGTGCGTTTCTTATAGATAAGAAAAGGCAGGAGGAATTTGAGCGGCAGGTAGAACAGGTCAATGACGAATTTGAAGATAAGCTGAACTTTAGATGTGTAGGCCCGCTTCCGCCCTATAGTTTCTATACCCTCGAAGTTAAAAAGCCGCAGTTTGATGAGATAAACTGGGCGAAGGAAAAATTAGGGCTTAAGGATGATTTTATAACTGCTGTCGAAATCAAAAAAGCCCATCGCAGAACCGCTATGACCTGTCATCCTGATAAAAACCCCGATACGCCTAATATAGAACAGAAATTTGACGAGATGACCAGAGCCTACAAGATACTCCTTGATTACTACCGGGCATCCAATCAAGGTGAGCACGGCCAAGGCTGCTGCCTCAACGAAGAAGCTTTTGAAAAGAATACTATGCTGGTTACGACGATGGGATGATATGGAAAAAGAAGGGAAATATATTTACTGCATTATTGAGACGAAACAGGAGCGTAATTTCGGCCCTATTGGTATTGGCCAAAGGGGCGATGAGGTTTTGACGATTGGTTACGATGATTTGAGCATGATAGTAAGCAATTATCCGGCAACTAAAATTGCTACAAGTCGAGAAAACATGTTAGCTCACCAGAGGGTAATCGAGGAAGTAATGAAGGAATTTGACCGCGTACTTCCGGTACGATTCGGCACAATTGCTTCCAGTGCCGAAGAGGTAAGAAATTTACTGGATAGAAGGTACAGGGAGTTTAAGAGTGCCCTTACGGATATGGATCACAAAATAGAATTAGGTGTCAAAGGTGTATGGAAAAACATGGAGAATATTTTCAGTGAGATTGTAAAAGAAAATGGGGCAATCAAAAATCTAAAAGAGGCCCTGGCAGAAAGAAACAGCAATGATATGCAGGCAAAAATGGGCATTGGACGAATGGTCAAGCAGGCATTGGATGAAAAGAAAGAAAAACAAGCTGAAGAAATCATAGATAAACTCAGAAGGACATCTTACGAGCACAAACTCAATGATACTATCGGCGATGAGATGTTTATGAATGCCGCCTTTTTAGTGGATAAGGGAAGAGAAAAAGAATTCGATAACATTATGAATGATTTAGGCGACGAGTATAAAGACAGGATAAAATTTATGTACGCAGGACCACTGCCTGTATTTAATTTTGTCAATATCGTTATTTATCCGGAAGAATGGGAAAAATAGAGATGGATACAGCCACCAAGGAAGGCAAATATATATATTGCGTTATAGACTCAGACAAGCAACTGTCTTTGGGGCCATTGGGAATCGGGGGACGTGGCGACCAGCTGCATACAATTTGTTTTAATGGTATAGCTGCGTTAGTCAGTGACGCTCCCCTCGGGAGATACCGGGTTTCGCGAGAGAATTCTATTGCCCACGAAAAGGCTATTGAGACGGCAATGGCCCAATATACAGTCCTGCCGGTGAGATTTGCCACGGTTGCTGAGGATGAAGATAAGGTCAAGAGGATACTGGAAAAAGAGCACGATAGATTTAAAGATTTGTTAGGCAGTATTGCCGGCAAAACCGAGATTAGTCTTAAGGCAATATTTAAAGAAGGGATTGTTTACAAGGACATCCTGGAAAAGTATGAAGATATAAGGGTGTTAAAGGTGAAAATTGCAGCACTTGCTCCTGAAAAATCTCATAATCAACGGAGAGAAATAGGAAGAATGGTGGAGGAGGCTCTGCAAAGGGAAAAAGAGATTGTCAGGGAGGATATTCTGGACACACTCTCGCCCCTGGCAGCCGAGGTCAAAACAAACGATACTTATGGCGAACTGATGATTATTAATGCCGCTTTTTTTGTGGAAAAAGAAAAGGAACCTGATTTTGACCAGCAGGTTCAAATATTAGATGAAAAATACAGCCAAGAGGTGACATTCAACTATGTAGGGCCGCTGCCTCCGTTTAATTTTGTCAATATCAGCATTAATACTGAGGATTACTAAAAATGTTTTTAATCGACAGTATATTACTTGCGCCACTGAAAGGCGTGGTTTGGTTGGGAGAAAAGCTCAACGAAACAGTTGATAAAGAATTAAATGATACCGGGCGCATCAAAGAAGAGCTTATGCGGCTGCAATTACAGTTCGAGTTGGATGAAATAAGCGAAGCGGAATATACCAAAAAAGAAAGTGAACTTTTAGATCGATTGGATGCTATTGCAAATGCAGAAGAAAATGCAAAAGAAATGGAGATGTAAAAAATGAACGGTATAGAAAATGCTAAAAGTATGGTTGTAGAGTTCCTGCAAAAGGCTCTTGATGTAAAGGATGTAAAGGTAATCGGAGCAACAAAAGTTGACAATGAGTGGCACGTCGAAGCGGAAGTTTATGAAGAGAATTCTTTTTTGAAGTCTCTCGGCCTGCCTACGAAGGTACAGGACAGGAACATCTATGAAGTCAGGTTGAACGATAATCTGGAAGTCGAATCCTATGAACGCCAGGGCCACACATTGGCAACCAGCTGATTTATCAGGGGTTAAAACGATGATAGAAAACCGACAACTCATCTATCTGTATTGTGTTGCAGATACCGAGCCAAAAATGAAGCAAATAGAAGACTGTGGAAATGATCTCTACTCTGTTTGCCATAATGACCTCTATGCGGTAGTTGGCAAGGTTGACCAGCAGGAATTCGGCGAAGAAGGCCTGAAAAGAAATATGGCTGATATGGAGTGGATTAAAGCAAAAGCGGGTATGCATGAAAAAATTATAGAGCGGGTCATGGCTGATACGGATGTGATTCCCTTTAAATTTGGAACGCTCTTTAACGCAGATGCCAGTCTGAAGGCGATGCTTGAACAATACGGCCAGGAGTTTAAGGCAATTTTGAGAAAATTAGCATACAAGCAGGAATGGGGGCTTAAGATTTATTACAACCCGGAAAAACTAAAAGCCAATCTTGGAAACGATGATGCAGAGATTTTGAAAATTGAGGACGAAATCAAATCATCTTCGGCGGGCAAGAGCTATTTTCTTAAAAAGAAAAAGGATGAGCTTTTAGAAAAAACGCTGAATGAAAAAATTAACGAATGCGGCCAGGAAAGTTTCGAGCTGTTAAAAGAATTGAGTTTCGAGGCCCGCATAAACAGACTTTTACCCAGGGAAGTAACCGAAAGAGAAGATGAAATGGTGCTGAACTCAGCCTTTCTGGTGGACAAGGATGAAGTGGGTGATTTTCGAAATATGGTTGATACCTTGAAAATGCACTACGAAGGCAAGGGATTTTATATTGATTGTACCGGCCCATGGCCGCCATATAACTTCTGCGGGCTTTCAAGCAGGAAAGGGCAAAATGAATAGTGTCGTCGTAAAATCGAAAGAGGTAACCCTTTTGGAAATTTTGGACAGAGTTCTTGATAAGGGTGTCATTATATCCGGAGATGTGGTTATTTCGGTAGCCGATGTAGACCTAATATATTTAGGACTGAAGGTTTTGCTCAGCTCGGTGGAAACCATGGAAAAGTTAAGAGGTTCGCCATTTATTAGCCCAATGCAGGAGGCAAAATAGCAATGAAACTATATTTATATGGCATAATAGATTTCAGTAACCAGATAACCGAGTCAATTTATGGATTGGAAGGCTCTAACGTTTATAACATTCCTTTCTGCGATATAGGGGCGGTTGTAAGTGAAATTAGCCAGCCGATTCGAGATGTAACCGAAGGTGCTGTTTTGGAGCACGAGGCAGTGGTGGAAAAGCTTATGGCCAATTTCACCGTTTTGCCTGTGCGGTTTGGGACAGTTGTAAATAGCAGAGATGAGTTGTTTTCTATGATGGAAAGTTATTATAGGGATTTCAAAAGCAATCTGGCCAGACTTCATAATAAACTCGAATTTGGTATTAAGGTTATCTGGCCTGCGGATAAAGTAAAAGCAAATATCATCAGGGTTCTTAAAAAAGACGAACAGACGATAGAGTCGGATAATTCACCCAGTAAGAGATTTATAGAGGAAAAATTTGAAAAATACAAGATAGACAAAGAATTCGAAGCAAAAGCCAACAGATTTATTAAAATTATAGATATCTTTTTCGGCAAGTTTGCCGCGGAAAAGAAACTTGAAAAACTAAAGACCCAAAATTTGCTTTTGGATGCAGTTTATTTAGTTGAAAAAGATAAGCAAAGAGATTTCAAAGAGGCCCTTGAGCATATAAAAAATGCTAACTATCCCGGTTTTAAATATTTGTTCAGCGGCCCCTGGCCTGCGTATAACTTTGTTATCTTGTCGAGGCAGTCCGGCCTTCTTACGGATTCGCAGCAAACTAACGACATCCTTGATAAAGTAACCCAGTGCCAAGCCTTGGTAGGAGCTAACAGTATATGATAGCAAACGCAATAGTCGAAACCGACGCACTTGAAGAGTTTATCGAAGAGATAGAAAAGGCAAAGGATTGCCTACCTAAAAAAATCGATGCTAATCCCAAGACGGTAGAAAAAGGGTTAGCTAAGCTGGTGCTCACACTCATAGAGTTGATACGAAAGCTGTTGGAAAAACAGGCTATGAGAAGAGTAGAAGCAGGCTCACTTTCTGAAGAGGAAATAGAAAATGTTGGCGAGACCCTGATGAAATTAGAAAATAAGATGGATGAATTGAAAGAAATATTTGGGCTCAAAGACGAAGAGCTGAACCTGAATCTTGGGCCTTTGGGAGATTTGATGTAGCGCCGACAGGTGTCCTGCGGAGAGAAACAATGTCTAAAGAAAGAGCCAAAATAAACTGTCCAATATTTCAAAAGCAGGAACCGGTGATTGAGGATATTACTGCTAAAATAAACAGTGCCAAAGGGATATTGGAAAAAGCCGAATTTGCCGAAGAACTTCAGCAGGAAGTAAATGTCCTTCTTTCCTGCCCGGATTATGATGAAAAAAGCATAGATTGTAAGAATTGCCGTTTTATTGCAAATGTGCGTAAAAAGACAGCAGATTTGATTATAAAGGCCAGGAAATTGGCATAATAGAAAAACAAGGAACACACAATGGCTGAACAAAAAATGATGCATGCCACCGAGGCGACTAATCTTGCTGATATCCTTGAGAGGGTATTGGATAAAGGGATTGTTATTGCAGGTGATATCAAAATTCAGATTGCCGATATCGACCTTCTCAATATTAAAATAAGACTTTTGATTGCCTCTGTGGATAAAGCATTAGAGATGGGCATAAATTGGTGGCAGCAGGATTCCTATCTTTCGACAAAAGCAAAGCAAGCCGACATCGAGCAGGAAAACAGGGAGCTTAAAAAGAAATTAGAACGCAATGAGGAGTTAAAAAAGAGATTAGAACGTGCCGAAGTAAAGGCAACATAAGGAATTCCTATGAGAACCTTGATTTATGTCCCTGTTATCCATACAAGTGCTGATCTTGGCTCTATGGCAAAAGATATCTCAAAAAGAGGCATTCGAGATCTGGGAGAGGAAATCTGGACAAAACATAGAAAAACGGTCGAGGGTTTCTGGGATGCTATAGTGGATTATTTTGATTCTATAGACGTCAATGGAATGAAAATATATCAGGACGGAATGGTAGCTGGAGATGAGGTAGGAAAACAAATAGCTGAGGATACAGCCAAAGCGGGAAGCAAAAATTACCAGTTGATTTTAAGGCTTCTCGAAAGAGGAGCTATCCTGATGAAGACCGAGGATTTTAAACTGGTGAAAAAAGAATATGACAGATTACTTGCTATAACACAGGCTAAATCGATGACAAAAAAAATAATAGCATTTATAAAATATAAGCTGGTAAAAGGTATGCTGTTGAATAAAAGAGATGCATTCATTGCCCAGAAAATAGACGAAACACTTGGGCCTGACGAAAAAGGGATTTTATTTGTCGGAGCCTTTCACAAAATCAAAAAAAGGCTCCCTAAAACCATCCAGGTCAGAGAAATAAAAGATACAGTTAAGGTAAAGACGTACCAAAGATTACTGCCTTTTCACAGCAAGTACCGCAAACAATTTGACAAGTTGGGTAAGTATCTTATTTCAGAGATAAGTTAATGAAATCATAGAACATCCTCTACAGGGGACTGGAGAAATTATCTGCCAGGAACGGCTTGGCGGACTACTGAAGTTCTTTTGGGGGGCAGGTCAGGTCCGATAAATAAACTTACACTACTCAAAGCAACAGTAATTGCGTGATGAATGGGATAATTTTTAGGATTGCTTCTAACGAGGACAATAGCAAAATTCTGCTGAGATTGTTAAGCTAAATTTGAAAACGGCGTGCGTCAAAAATGCGTCGGTCGCCAGTGGTAAGTCATTCTAAAATAGGCAGGACAGAAATGTGTTGAAATTATACGCTTTTTGGTGCAGAATACACAAAAATCACAAAAGCATCTCTTTGGCAGGAATTGGAAATTGAACTAAATTTTTGCGCTCGTAGCTCAGATGGATAGAGCGTTAGTTTCCTAAACTAAAGGTCACAGGTTCGAATCCTGTCGGGCGTATTTTAAAAAATCAACAAGGAATTCCGGATAAAATCTGTCATTAAACACATTTGTGTGATTTGCCGCTATACATGAAGAATAAAGTTTGTCTTTATTGTTTTTTCTGATGATTTTTTCGGGTGAACAAATCGTAAAGTATCGGCATTATAATCAGCGTCAGGATGCCGGACACGAGCAGGCCGCCGACCGATGCGATACCGACGTCGTTTCTCATCTCGGAGCCTATTCCCCTTCCGACAGCGAGCGGCAGCATACCCAATATCGCGGCGAGTGTAACCATAATTATCGGCCTGAATCGTTCGCAGGCCGCGCTTATCATTGCTTTGTGTATCGGCACACCTTCTTTGACGTGCACATTAAACTGGTCCATAATCAAAATCGCGATATTGACTACGATACCGACCATCATAACCATTCCCATCAGAACGAACATCGACATAGTTTGGCCGGTAAGCGCCAATGCAACGATAACCCCTATAAGTCCCAATGGTATAGTTACCAAAATCAGCCACGGCTGTTTGAACGATTCGAGTATCGCCGCGATTACGAGGTAGCAAAGCAATATTGCGATAATGCCGGCCTCTCTGAACGAACCCACTGCTTCGTCCATCATCTCGGCGTTGCCTCCGAAGTAGTAGCCGTAACCGGGCAGCAATCTTCCGCTATCGTCGAGCTTCCTGCTGAATTCGTCGACCGCCACACCGAGCGATTTCCCGAAAACAAGGTTTGCCAGAAGTTTCGAGATACGCTGTTTGTTCTTTCTGGTAATCTGAATAGGCGAAATCCGCTCCTCAACATCGCCGAGACTGGTCAGCACCAGCGGTTTCCCAGCTTCGCCGGGAAACATAAACTGTTCGACTTGCTGTTTCCCTTCTTTTTTCTCGAACTTTACGACAATATCGTAATTTCTGTCTCCTTTTTTGAATGTGCCGCACTCGATTCCTTCTATATTTGCCCGCAGAGCCGTCCCCAGACTTGTCGCCGCAAAACCAAGGTCCGCGAGCACCGCTCTGTTTGGCAAAATCCTCAGTTCAGGCTTGCCCGTCCGAACGGTAGTATCTGTATCGAGATAGCTCTTGTCGGAATCGGCAAGACTCTTTGCGAACAATGCCAGCCGGTCGAGCTCATCCAGATTAGGCCCGGAAATTTCGAGCTCGATATCCTGCGATTGTCCGCCGACTATCGCTCCTTGGATCACCGTAATGATACATTCCGGATAACCCGCGAATTTCTGTCTTGTTATCTCCATCAATTTATTAAGGGTTATTTCTCTTTCCGTTCGTTCGGAAAATTTAAGCAGCATTTGAGCCAGATAAACGCCTTCCGAAGCCTGCCCGATTTTGCCCTCGACTCTGCCTATCGCCGTCAGCATATGCTTCAGTTCCGGCAAATCTTTTAATCTCTCCTCGGCTTCATTAACGCGTTTGACCGTCAGGTCGAGGGCGTATCTTGTCGGATACTCAAGTTTGACATATACCTGCCCCTGGTCCGAATTCGGAACAAATCCGAACCCTACTTTTTTCGCAAGTTTCAGCGAATAAACGAGCATAGAAATAACCGCCAGAACGAATACCGCCGCGACCAAACGATAACGCTCGTTGAACGTCAGCAGCCTTCTATAGCTTTCGATTATCACGTTCAGAAAACGGTTGAAGCCGTCTTCGACCCGCATAAGAATAGTTTTCTTCTCCGGCCGGGGCCTGAGAATTACCGAACAGAGAATCGGCGTAAGAGTAAAGGATATGAACATCGAAACAACATTCATAATAAGCAGCGTCAGCGCCAGCGGCCTCATAAACAGACCGATTTTCCCGCCCATCATCGCTATCGGAAAAAGAACCACTACGTTTGTGCCCGCGCTTGCCATAACCGCTACCGCCGCTTTACCGGCGCCGAGCCTCGCAGCTTCTTTCGCATCTCCTGTTCGATTGAGTCTGTCGACAATCGCCTCCATAACAACGATGGAGTTGGTAACTAAAATGCCCACCGACATACCTATCGCAAGCAGCGTCGATATATTGAGCGTATAGCCCAAAAACTGCATAAAGAACAAACCGATGATTATGGTAAGCGGCATCGTTACGGCAATGATTAATGTCGAACGGAAATTATAAAGGAAGAAAAACAGAATAAGAGCCGTCAGAGCCACGCCCTGTCCTATATCGCTCCATGCGCTTCTGACCGTCGCTTTGATAAACGTCCCGCCGTCGCTCACCCAGACAAGTTCCATTCCGCCTGGCAGTTCTTGGTTATGTTTCTCTATCGCCGCTTTGACTTCGTCCACAACTTTGACGGCATTCGCCTCGGCCTTTTTAATAATCTTTATATATATCGCTTCTTTGCCGTCTATAAACGCTTTTTGACGGACTTCCTTTGTGCCCATCTCGGCCCTGCCGACATCTCTTACATAGCACCGCTGTCCGTCTTCGCCGGCAATTTGCAGCGATTCGATATCCGATATATTATAATAATCGGCATCGACTTTAACATCGTATTCGATGCCTCTGTCCTGAATACGTCCGGACGGTATCAGTTTAATGCCCTCTCGGACGGCCATGATAACTTCAAGGCTGGACAAACCTTTGGCGGCGAGCTTGTCTCTGTCAAGAACGATATGCACCTGCCGTATATTCCCGCCGATAAGTTCCGCGTCCGCCACGCCAGATATAACCGTCAGCTTGTCCCTCAATTCATTATCCGCGTAATCGTACAATTCGTCGAGCGGCGATTGTCCCGTAAGCGCAAGATAAATAATAGGCTCGGCGTTGATATCGAATTTCAGTATCTTCGGGTCTTCGACGCCTTCAGGAAAATCCGCTTTAATCAAATCCAGTTTTTCCCGAACGTCTGTCGCCGCTATATCGACATCAATATCCAATTCAAACTCGAGCATAGTCTGGCACACGTTTTCCATACACGAAGAGCTTACGTGCTTAAGTCCTTCAATGGTTACGACCTGGTCTTCGATTCTCTTGGCGACATCCGTTTCG
This sequence comes from Planctomycetes bacterium HGW-Planctomycetes-1, assembly GCA_002839495.1. Taxonomy (GTDB): domain Bacteria; phylum Planctomycetota; class Phycisphaerae; order Sedimentisphaerales; family UBA12454; genus UBA12454. The sequence continues at coordinate 19,787 of PGYD01000008.1, read as the reverse complement.
ATTTGTTCCGGACTTGCGCCGGGATAGACCGTCGTTACCGTAATAAACGGAACGTCGATTTTCGGCATAAGCTCGAGTCCCATCTTCCGATAGGCGTTAAAGCCCAGCAGCGACAAAGCTATTATCAAACAGCTCATCGCTATCGGTCTTTTTATCGAAGCTTCGGAAAGAAACACTATCTATTCTCCCTTTGAATCGAAACCTCGCTGCCTTCGTCTAACATATCCTGCCCCATCGTTACGACCATACTTTGTTCGTTCAATTCTTTGCTTATAACTTCCGTCCAGCCGTCGTTTTCAAGGCCTTTTTCGACCGCGACCTTATGCGCCCGCCCGCCGCTGACGACAAAGACAATAAACTGGTTGTCTCGGTTCAAAATCGCCGCTGTCGGAACTCCCAGCCCGTCTCTGGTTTCGAGAATCAATTTCACTTGTGCCATCGTACCCGCCGCGATGCTGCGCTGCGGATTTTCAAGCACGCATTTGACCTCGAATGTCCGCAGATTGGAATTTATCGTGGGGCTTTTATACGATATCGCGTACTCGCCCATATCCCGTCCGGAAACGCCTACACGCATTTTCGTTTTTCCAACGCCGACCTGTGCGTAATACTGCGCCGGAATATATGCGCTCACTTCAATCAGATTCGGGTCGTCGATTCTTATCGCAGCCTCGCCCGGCCGGCCCATCTCGCCCGCCTCTCTTAATCGCTTGCTTATCTTCCCGCTTATCGGCGCATATATTACCGTATCGGCCAAATCCTTTTCCGATATCGCAAGCTCGGCCTCGGCCCTGCTTATATCCGACTCTGCAAGCTCTACATTCGCTTTAGCCGCTTTAATTGCCGCTTCGAGCTGTTTATACTGCGTCTCCTGCCGCTCTAATGCGTCCGCCGTTACCGCCCCCTTTTCATACAGCCGCTTGAACCTGTTATAGTCAAGCTCGACCTTGTCCAAATCGGCCTGAATCTTTTCAAGATTGGCGGCTGCCTGTTTCTTCGTGCTTCTTGCGATGTCCAGCAGCTTTCGGCGAATTTCAACCGTCTGCTCCAGCGATACAGAATCCGTAGCGAACAGCCTGCTTTCGTTCGCAATTACCGCGTCCCCCTCATCGACAAAAAACTTCTCAATAGTCCCCATAATCCTCGGCGAAACAAGTGCGTAATTTTTAGATTCGAGATTCCCCTGCAAGGCCGCCATTCTCTCGAATGTCATCGCCTTTGCCGCTGTTACGACAACCGCGATTTTCCGTTCAGCTTCCTGCATTTGTTCGACAGCCGCAGGCTTGAGAATCTTTCTGGCGATATACAGCGTAATCAGCGCCGTTGCCGCTATTACTAAAACAAGAACGATTATTTGTTTAACTTTGATGTTTTTCATAACTGATTTTCCCTGGTCGGTATCTCCGCAGTTCCCATCGCGTTATGGAGCGTAGCTATACTTACCTGTAAATTAAAATTGCTGTTCATCAGCTCCATTTGCGCGTTGTCCATCTCAGCCATCACGCCGAGCATCTCCGAGCTTTGGACGAGTCCCTCCTGCCATTTGTTGCTTATCTCTTTGAAATGCTCCGATTCCGTATCGAATAATTTCTGAGCCAAAATCGATTCTTCTTTGGCGTTTTCAAGGTTCATATACGCCTTATAAACCTGCAATATCACGGCCAGCGTCTGCTGTTCCCTGTCGATAAATTCCGCCTTTTTTCTCTCTTTCGCGGCCTTATATTCATTGATATTGGCGAACCCGTTGAATATCGACATAGTGCCTATAAGTCCGAACTGCCACGAATTTTGATAAAGCTGAAAAGAATCTGATGTATTTGTCTGGTTCGCGAATATCGTCAGCCTCGGCAGAAACGCCGCCAGTGCGATTTGAACTTTTTCCTCGGCTATGGCGATTTGAAGGTCGGAAATATAAAGCTGCGGATTTTCAACCATTGCTTTATACACTAAATCTTCCGGCGGCTCGCTCGGCGCCGTCAAAGGCTCTTCGATTTTCAAGGAAATCTCCGCCAAGGGCGATAGCCCCATCGAAACGAGCAAATCCGCTTTAGCCTGATTTATCGCGTATTCCACTCGGCTCAGTTCCGTCCGTCGCATAAGAACCGCCGACTGAGCCTGTTTATACTGCCATTGCGTTACCAGCCCTTCTTTGAAAAGTTCGCCGATTTCCTTTTCAAGCTCCTCTGTCGCCTTGAGCTGACTTTGCATAGCATCCCGCACCTGCTCCAGCGTCAGACAATGATAATAATTAACGGTAATTTCCAATACGGTCATTTGTTCGGTATATTTCGTAACCCATTCGGCTGTCTCTTCGCCCCTTTGGTGCATCGCGTATAAAAACCATGTAGATGGGTCGAATACGGACATCTCCATCTGCCACGTAATATTTTTCACCGTCTGGTCGTGCATAGCCGCTGCCGATGCGCCGAATTTAACTTTCGGCTGTCTATCCCATTTCGTATATTGATAATCAAGATTTACGGTCGGCAGAAACGCCGCAAAAGATACTTTCCTTTCGAGCTTCGCTACTCTCTCCTGAATTTGTGCCGCCTTTATATGCAGACCGTTTTCCAGTGCGGTCTTTATACAGTCGTCAAGACCGAAAGCCCGCCCCTCGAACATCAATTCGTTCATTTCCGCCGCCAGTTCTTCGCGGTAGTCTTCTGTATGCTTTTCTCTGACCGCCCTGCCGTCAAAGCTGCCGCAGCCCGCCGAAAAAAGCGAAAACAAAACCACGATAAACGGTATTTTTCTCAATATCTTAATCATTGCCCTTGTTTTTCCGGCATCAGCAGTGTATCGATAAATAAATGTTCTATCTTCGCCAGTCCTTCATCTATTTTTCTCTTTTCGAAATCTTCTGAAGACTCAAGAATAAAAGACTGGAGCGCAGCCGCCAATGAATGTGCGGCCGTCCTTGCATCGACAGAACGAAAATTTTTCTTTTCAATCCCTGACTTAATTATGTCTTCCAATTTGCCCCGCAAAGTCGTTTTAATCTCATCGGCCCGTACATTCCCGATATTATGGGCAGCCGTTAAATTTCCCTGTTCGGAAACGTAAAGTTTTATAAAGTCGACGTTTTCTTCTACCAATCGGCTGTGTGCGCGTATAAAAGTTCGCAGTTTCACATCTTCCCGCTCATCGCCTGCAAGAATCGGCCAAAGCATCTCGTATATCTTCTCGGCGCAGTCGCTGAGTAATTCAGCGAAAAGCTGTTCCTTGCTCGGAAAAAAATTATAGAGTGTGCCCACCGCGAACTCCGATTCAGCGGCTATATCCTGCATAGAGACATTATGAAAGCCCTTGCTCGAAAAAAGGCGCAAAGACGCCTCAAGGATTGCCTCTTTATGCATCAGCTTTTCCTTTTCTTTACGTGTCAGCACTATATTCAGTATCGGTCATTTTTAATCTCCTTATTGGCAACTTCAGATATGCTTCCATACATTATGAGCTTCTATTCATATTATGAATAATCGTTCATTAAAAGTCAAGGGAAAACCTGCTTTTTTCAGCCTATGTCCGCCAAATATCGCTAACATATTTGAACAAAAGAATTTACAGACCTAATTATTTCCCTGTTTATTTACGATTTTTCTAAGCATAGTCCTATAAATGCAGGTTTAAACCCCGCTTTTCAAACCGCCCCTATTGTTGGAATCGAGCCTTTGGTTTTGAAGCTGTTATGTGTTATAATTTTCCTCTCGTTTATTTTTGGAATTGAAGATGACAATGGAAAATAATGGTTCGCAGTCCAAAGGCAATTTAAGGTTGATGCTGCGGGCTTGAAGCATAGAAATTACAGGCTCTTTTTTGCCGGTCAGGGCATTTCGCTTATTGGCACGTGGATGCAGATGGCCGCGATTGGCTGGCTCGTCTATCGGCTCACCGGCTCCTCGTTTGCTCTCGGCTTGGTCGCCTTTTGCACCCAGATACCAGTTCTGCTCGGTTCACTGCTCGGCGGCGATTTCGCCGACCGCTGGCCCCGCCGTCGAATAATCATTATTACTCAAACGCTTGCGATGTTTCAGGCTTTTATGCTGGCCGTACTGATTGCTCTCGACAGTATAACTATGACGCGGATTATTCTGCTCAGTATTTTTCAGGGTATTATTAACGCCTTCGATATGCCGACCCGTCAGGCTTTTGTTCCTGAAATGGTCGATGATGACGACGATTTGCCCAACGCCATCGCGCTCAACTCTATGATTTTCAATCTCGCAAGACAGATAGGCCCTATTGTCGCCGGTTTCCTGATAGCCCGCGTTGGCGAAGCCGCTTGTTTCTTTGCCAACGCCGCGACTTTTCTTGCCGTTATTTACTCCCTCGTTATTATGCGTCAAACCCGAACCGGCCCCGCCAAACACAACGGCTCTATGCTTGCAGGCATTAAAGAAGGCCTGTCTTATTCGTTCGGGTTTATGCCTATAAGGTCGATTATGTTTTATACAACCGCGATGAGTCTTGTCGCGATGCCGTATTCGGTTTTAATGCCTGTCTTCGCAAAGACTATCCTGCACGGCGGCCCCCAAACTTACGGCGCTCTTTTATGGTCCACAGGAATAGGCGCATTCATCGGCGCCGTCATTCTTGCCCGAAGAAAAACCGTGCACGGCCTGGATATGTTTATAATTTTTTCAGGTACGGTTTTCGCCATAGGCATCATCGGCTTTGCGCTCTCGAAAAATTTCTGGCTCTCCCTTGTCCTTATATCCCTGCCCGGCTTCGGCGTAATGGTTCAGATGGCTTCGGTAAACACTATTCTTCAGACAATTGTCGATGACAATATGAGGGGCCGCGTGCTCAGTCTCCACGTAATGGCTTTCATAGGAGTTATGCCTGTGGGGCATCTGTTGGCCGGAACAGCCGCCCAGCATTTCGGCGCACAAAACACTTTAATGGTCTGCGGCCTGTTAAGTATTGTCGTTATAATTCTTTTCGCAAGAAAACTCCACTCTATCCGAAGGCTCATTCACCCCATATACGTTAAAAAAGGAATTATTCCCGAAGTCGCCGCAGGCCTCGACACCGCCGCAAGGTTATCCGCTCAGACCCGCAATTGAATTATTCACCTTAAAGGTTATTCAGCGCATCGTCGTCGAGGATATCGAACCCTGCTTTCCTGACCACCTCTTCGGCGTTTGTCTTTGCAAGGTTTTCGATTTCGAGTATGCAGACGCCTTTCTGATTCGGCTCAAGAACAAATCCGTGAGCATCGACAATATTAATATCTCCCACCGCCAGCGCGTCCAAAAGTTTGTGAAGATTGCCGGGTTTATCCGGTATCGATATCGCCAGAACATCTTTCAGCGCGCATGCGCAACCCATATCCGCAAGCGACAGATGTGCCTGTTCGGGGTCGCTCACTATCAGTTTCATCAGCCCGTAATCGCCCCTGTCCTGAATCGCGAACGCGCGGATGTTTATCCCGATTTTTTGCAGATTATCCGTAATAGCCTTTAATCTTCCGGGCTTGTTTTCAACGAATATATGAAGCTGTTTTGCCATTTGTAACTCCTTTACCGTTAAGCCTAACCTAATAATCTACCACGCTTTTTGCCTGCGTATTTTATTTTATTGGCAGAAAAACATCAATGTTTTTTCAAACGCCGGCTAAAATCATCTGTTTTTAGGCATATTTTGCAAAAATCCGATTCGCTCCTTATCAGATGATGGTCTGTGTCTTTTGCGTCGCTGTTTGGCTCTCAAACCCCCTGGTTTTCAGGGGGTTTGGAAGATTTTAAACGCAGCGTATCACCTGCTCACCTATCACCTGTTCTAATCATATAACTCTTCCTGCTATACTTCAGAATCTAATCAATTTTCAGCCATTCCAAATATGCCAGCCAGTCCTTATGCATTGGTGATTTACTTTCTATTATTTCAACAGCTTTACGATAATTGGCTTCAAAATCATCTGCCTGTTCTGCCGCTTGCGACGGTTCGTAAGTCATCTTTCGGCCGGTAAGAGCCGTGTTTATCACAGGTTCAAATTCATACATCGGCTCCGGCGCTCTGCCGACATAGTCAACAAAGTTATGCAGATGTTTTAACTTCCCTTTAATTCCTGAAAGTATCTTTGCATCTTTATCATCTTGTTCTATTACTACATTTATTTTCTCATCTACCTTGTGTCTGCCGATATAAATCACTGTCGCTACTTCTCTGCCGTCATAGCTCCAGCTATTATCGACAGGCTTAAGGCTATAAGATATTTTTTCGCCATTCACTTCGACAGACTTCGGCGGGAATGTATTTATCAGATTTATCTGATAGGAACGCAAAGCAGGCATATTGTCATATTTACCTTTTACCGGCATTATCTTAATATCGGTCCGGCCGTTGATATTTGAGAAGTCCACATCTGTAAAAGCAAATTCGCCTTTCTTATACTCCTGGTCGTTGCCGGCATCTTCATAAACGCTAATGCTGCCTTTATCGCCGGGATAAATATTTAAAATCAGAGTATCAAGCGGTTTCTCATCAATGCGCTTGGTCTTGGGCGCCATAGGAATTATTGAACCGGCTTTTACATAAACAGGTATCTCGTCAAGGGCATAAGGTCTTTCTATTATGACAGGGCCGTCGATAACTTTGCCGGTTGAGTATTCGAACCATCGGCCTTTCGGAAGCCATGTTTTCTGCAATACATATTTTTTGTTCTCATCCATCGGGGCCACAACAGGATTGACCAGCAAATTATCCCCGAACATATATTCACCTTTAAACGAATAAGCCTCTTCGTCCCGTGGCCAATCATAATATAAAGGCCTGCAAAGTGAAATACCTGTATCGTAAGCCTGCCGTGCTGAAGTGTAAATATAAGGTAAAAGCGCATATCTTAAATCGTAAGCGCTGCGCATTGCCTGGAAATATTCCATCGGCCAAGCCCATATACGACGCTCTATATCCCTGTTTGCGGTTGCGTGAGTTCTGAAAACCGGACTTAACACTCCCCACTGAATCCAGCGAGTATATAATTCCGGATTCTTCGGCATACCCAAACCATCTCGGCAATAATGGCCTCCAATGTCGTGACTCCAAAAACCAAAGCCTACATTTGCCGCGGTTGATGTAAAGTAAGGCTGCCACGCAAGCGATTCCCACGTTATGATTGTATCGCCGGAAAAACCTATTTGATATCTGTGATTGCCAAGACCGCCCCAGCGATGGAATATCAGCGGACGATTTTTGTTCTGCCGCTCCATATCGCTGAAATAAACATAGTTTAAGTAAAAAGTCGGATTGACCCCTTCAATACTCGTTGCACCCCATTGCTGCCAATCCAGCCACCAAAAGTCAATGCCCATTTTTTCCATTGGATGCAGCAGTATATCCAGATAAGCGTTTGCAAAATTCTTATCGACAATATTAAACGGTATATATTTTTTTGTATTGGGGTCTATGCCGAGAGCTTTTGCAAAATCGCTGTATTGCTCCTCGTGAGGCTGAATACCGCTTGCAGGATGCAGATTAAGACAGGTCTTTATGGAATTATCGTTTGTCCATTCAAGAAATTTTTGGGGGTCTGGAAAATAATTTCTGTTCCATGTGAACCCTGTCCAGCCGCAGGATTGACCGGCCTGGTCTTTTATCTTTCTGCCGGTCTTATCATACCATTGAGGCATAGAGGTAATGTGCCAGTCCATATCAATTACCAAAACGTCAAGGCCAATATCGTATCGTTCAAATTGTTCAACAATGTCTCTGAACTGTTCGTCATCATAGTTCCAATACTTCGACCACCATATACCGAATGCGAATTTGGGCGGCAAGGCGATTCTGCCCGCAACCGTAATAAAATCCTTCATCGCGGTTTTATAATCATAGCCATACCCGAAGAAATAGATGTCCTGCCTCTGGCCGGAAGGTCTTGCAACTACCCATGGCCAATCGGAATTATCAAACAAAGGCTTCTCACTGTCATCAATTGCACACCAGCCGCTGCGGGATATAATTCCCTGGCAAAGTTCTATATCCTTTTTCTCTGCATAATGCCAGGAACCATTATAGCCATCCAGCGTTCTTGATGTACCTAAAAGATTTTTGTTATCGACATCGCCGAAATGCCATTTTGCATTCATTTCACCGGCATTTATATCTATACTCAAATTGTCCTTTGTAAATCTGCCACTACCAATTTTATATTTTAATTGCAGCTTGTCTGTTTTGATTTCGAGAAAACCATCTTTCTCTGTAACAGCGTATTTCGGAACATCTGTATTGCGATTGATAAACGTAAGACTTGCACGGTCTTCAAATTTACCATTCTCAGACCATTCCAACCGCAAAAGCCCCTCAGTCAACACTGTTATGCGAACATCATTATTGACTACAACAGATTTTTCATCGGCAACAGGATTGCCTTCCAAAGAAAAAACTATGCTATTGAAAGAAACAATAATGAATGCCGCTACGATAATCGAATTGCGTTCAAAGAATTTCATAAAGAATACTCCTTAATCAATGTAATCTTATTATCCATAATATTTGCCTCAGGTGAACATGCATTCACCTATGGAACCAGCTTCTTAATCAGCCCTCTAAGTTTTTCGACCTCTTTATTATTTTCGAGATACGACTTAATAAGTTTTTGGCGGAGTTCATCGCCTCTGTCGTATAACCTCTTTAGTTTCTTGGGTTTAGTGGACTGTATGGCATAAGCTGTCATAATCGGAAACGCTACGGTAACATCGAGGTAGGCCGTTACGGTTTCGTCCAGTTTTGTCGGGTCGATTTTGCCCCAGCTTGCCGCCTCGCTCGGCGGTGCGCCGGAAAGCCCGCCGGTATCAGGTCTTGCATCGGTGATATTTATATCGTAATCCTGGCCGACTTCGGGAATCATAAGCACTTCCTGAATCTGCGGCTCGGTCTGGAGCATAAAATTCTTGGGGCTTCCGCCGCCGATGAGAATCACGGCTGTTTTTCCGTTTTCGTATCTCTTGGCGTTCAGGACAATCGCGGTCGAATCGTTGACGTCGATGCTCGGATTGATTTTCAGTTTGAATTTATCCAATAGCCCCTGTGCCTCAGCGAGAAGCTCAACGCCTGCGACGTTCATACCGATTGTCGAATCGCCCGGCGAGGACGTAAAGACGGGAATGCCGTTTCGATAGGCGGCGGCAAGGATGCTCACCTGTCCGAGATTATTTTTCTTTTCGCATTCGTCGAGGATTTTGCCCAAATGATGGTAAAATTCGCGAGTGCCCATTTCCTTCTGAAATTCAGGTCTGCACAGCATTTCCCGCAGATGTCTGTCTGTTTCCATTAGGACGTCTTCATAGTCGAACAGGATATCGTAAATTCGGGTTACGCCTTTGTCGCGAAGGTCGGCGTCATTGACATTATGACTGCCGCGGAACATCGGCAGATTAAGGGCATAATGCATATCGTGGTACATATTCGCGCCGGTCGCTACGAGCCAATCGACAAAACCGTGATTCATCAGCGGAATAACCGTCGATGGGCCAAGACCGGCGGGCGTTAATGCACCGGCCAGACTTAGGCCGATGGTAACGTCGTCTTTGGAATATCTGTCGCGGAGCAGGTGGCAGGCGGCCCGAAGCCTTCCGCCGTTGTAGGCGTCCATATTATCAATAAGGTCAATTATGCTTGTGTCTTTGGAGGTTGGTTTCGGCAGGATTCGTTTGCCTGCAAGGTATTTCGCCTTTTCCGCCTTCGGCGAGACTTCGCCCCTTGGCGAGCCCGGACAATTCGGTTTATCGTATTTCATTTCTTACCTTTCCCTAAACAAAAAGCATAGTATTTTCAAATTCCTGATGATTTTATCAAAAAAAAATAAGAAAAAGGCTAAAAAATAGCCCTCACCACAGGGGTGAGGGGCAACTATATTTTTCACCATTTTCCGGATTTTTTGGTCGATGGTTTGGGCAGGCCCTTCAAACAAGCTGTAGATTTTTTCAGCGAATCTTCGGGCAGCTCATAATCGGCCAATTTACCACTCAAATACGCATCATAACCAGTCAAATCCATAAGGCCATGGCCGGAGTAATTAAACAGAATTACCTTTTCCTTACCCTCTTCTCTGGCCTTGACCGCCTCATCAATAGCAGCGGCAATAGCGTGGCTGGTCTCAGGAGCACAAATAAAACCTTCAGTATTAGCCCAAGTAAGAGCAGCTTCATAACATTTCAACTGATGATACGCCCTCGGAGTTAAAAGACCTTCGACAATTGCCTGACAAACAAGCGGAGCCATACCGTGATAACGGAGGCCGCCGGCGTGAATGGGTTCGGGAACAAAGGCGTGGCCGAGCGTGTGCATCGCCAAAAGCGGAGTCATACAGGCGGTATCGCCATGGTCGTAAGCAAATTCGCCGCGGGTCATAGTGGGACAAGCCTTCGGCTCAACAGGAATAATCTCGATGTCGGCGCCGTTAATTTTATCCTGTACAAACGGGAAGGACAGGCCCGCGAAATTGCTTCCGCCGCCGGCACAGCCGATAACGATGTCGGGCTTGTCGATGCCAACCATTTTAAGCTGTTTTTTCGCTTCGAGGCCGATGATTGTCTGATGCAGCATAACGTGATTGAGTACGCTGCCGAGAGAATATCTTGTCTGGCCCGTTTTGTCGTGGACGGCGTCCTCGATGGCTTCTGAGATAGCGATGCCGAGCGAGCCGGGAGTGTCGGGCATTTCTTTCAGAATTTTTCTGCCGAATTCGGTCTGGTCGCTCGGGCTTGCGATACATTTTGCGCCCCAAACCTGCATCATCAGTTTGCGGAAAGGTTTCTGGTCGAAACTGATGCGAACCATATAGACTTTGCATTCAAGGCCGAGCAGTTTGCAGGCAAAAGCGAGGGCCGAGCCCCATTGTCCTGCGCCCGTCTCGGTAGTGATTTTCTTTATGCCGAAAACCTTGTTGTAATAAGCCTGAGCGACAGCGGTGTTCGGTTTGTGGCTGCCGGGCGGCGATGTGCTTTCGTCTTTATAAAAGATTTTGGCAGGAGTTTTGAGATATTTTTCAAGATAGACCGCCCTGCGAAGCGGAGCCGGCCGCCAGCGGTATAAAATTTCAAGGATTTCCTGCGGGATATCAATCCATCGCTGAGTGCTGACTTCCTGCTCGATGATGTTCATCGGAAAAACGGGAGCGAGCATATCGGGGGTAATCGGCTTGCCATCGGGGCCGAGCGGGGGCTGAAGCGGGCTGGGCAGGTCGGCGGCGAGATTATACCACTGTTTTGGAATGTCTTTTTCGCTTAATGGAATTTTTACGTCCATTAGCTATCTCCTTAATTTATAAGGGCAAAACTATTAATTTTGTTAACACAAGACATTACTTTTTACCTTTCAGTCCTAATTCTTTTCTTAACCTGGCGGCCATATCGGTTTTTTCCCAGGTGAAATTTGGGCCTGTTCTGCCGAAATGGCCGTGATATGAAGTTTCGGCGTAAATCGGACGACGAAGCTTTAAATGATTTATAATTCCCTTGGGAGTGAGGGGGAAGATTTTTTTTACGGCTTTTTCGATGGCTCTTTCATCAACTTTGGCGGTTCCTTCTGTATCGATATGGACAGAGATGGGTTCTGCAACGCCGATAGCGTAAGAGAGCTGAATTTCGCAGGCATCAGCAAGACCGGCGGCAACGATATTCTTTGCGATGTATCTTGCCATATAACTTGCGGAACGGTCAACCTTTGATGGGTCTTTGCCGCTAAAGCAGCCGCCGCCGTGCGCGCCCCTGCCGCCGTAAGTATCGACGATGATTTTTCTGCCGGTCAGGCCGCAATCGCCCTTGGGGCCGCCAATGACAAACCTGCCGGTAGGATTAATATGATAAATGATGTTTTTATCGACCATTTTTTTCGGCAAAACCGGCAGAATAACCTTTTTGATTATCTCGCTGCGAAGTTTTGCATATTTTATGTCCGGCGAATGCTGAGTAGAAATAACGACGGTGTGAATTCTATACGGTTTGTTATTGCGGTATTCGACGGTTACCTGGCTTTTGCCATCGGGACGGAGCCAAGGGAGTTTGCCGGTCTGGCGCATTTTAGCGAGCTTTGCGACGAGCGTTTGGGCAAGCTGAATCGGCATAGGCATAAGCTGAGGGGTTTCCCTGCAGGCAAAACCGAACATAATACCCTGGTCGCCTGCGCCCTGCTCCTTGTGCAAACCTTTGCCTTCTGTAACGCCCTGCGAGATGTCCGGGCTTTGGGTGCCAAGTCCGACGAGGACGGCGCAATTATCATAATCGAAACCCATTTGCGGGTCGGTATATCCGATTTGCTTTATTGTCTGACGAACGACGGCGGGAATATCGACGATGGCGGAAGAAGTGATTTCGCCGGCGACCATAGCAAGGCCGGTTTTTACGAGCGTCTCACAGGCAACCCTGCTGAAAGGGTCCTGAGCGAGATGGGCATCGAGAATCGCATCGGAGATATGGTCGGCGACTTTGTCGGGATGGCCCATCGTTACAGATTCACTTGTGAAGAGGAAATTGCCATTACTGAGGTTTAAGCTGATGCTGATTCCTTTTTTTGCCATATTTTTTCCTTTTTAATCTTTAGTCTGGGGCTGCTCATTAAGCTGCCAATTATATTTTATATATTCGATTGAATATTCTCTGCGTTTAAGAAAATCGGCGTTGGCATCGGAGACATAATCCTTAATAAAATTAAGTATCGCGGCATCGAGAGGCGTTCTTTCCCTGAAAAGCTTGTCCGTGCCGTATCGTTTTAGAAAGGCGTCCTGCCGCCATTGATACATTTTAAACAAAGGGGAGATATAAACTACTCTGTTGGACTCATCAATTCTCAGGCCTCCTGCACGGATAAAATAATCCCGCACCTGTGCGTCAAGCTGCTTTTCGAGAAGATTGCCCATATAAGGCTCATTCCTCAAAGGAGCACTGCCCAAAGTTCCATAACTGACAGCAAAGCAACTCCTCGGCTCGTCAAATCTGGCAAGAAGGATGTCCTTTTCAATCTCGTCGAGGGTGTATTGAATGCCCATAATCAAAAAATATGTTTCGTTTCTCAGGCCGCGGATGTGCATAACACTGTCGGCAGGATAAAAAAGAAGCATAATCCGAGAAGGACTTATAGGATAATTATCGACAATTCCCTTTAAGGTGCAAATATTGTAGGCATTTATCCAGAACGCTATTTTTTCGTTTCGAGACCAAGTGATATAAACTTCGGGCTTTATGTCCGCAAGTTTGGCTACTATCTGGTACAACTGGGCACGATACCTTCTGAGCTTTGCGTAATTGACAAGCCCGTCCGGATTAACATATTCTTTTAAGACTTCCCCGAATTCGAGATTGAAGGCATCGCCGCCAATATAATCATCCGAGAAATTGGCGTCCTGTATTTGAACGACATCCAAAAGCTCACTATTGCTGTCGCTGATATCAGCATCTTTATCGTCCGTCTGATTTTTGGCGGAGTTTTTCTGTTTGTTAACCGCGGCGGCAAAGACAGACGCAGAACAAAAGATACCAATCAATAAAACGGTTATAAAAGATACAAAAATTAACCTGAAATTTTTCATATTTTTCCGGTCAGCAATAAAATCCATTCGTATATACCAATAAATATATTCTATTTATACATATTATTTAGAACACTGGATTTTAATGATTTCGGGCCGAAATGCCAGTCAAAAGTTGGCCAGCGAGGCGGCAATACCTATAAACGGGAAATAACCTTGACAGAAAGGGGTTTTTTGTTTATTTTTTGAGGTGTTAATTTTACCTATTTTCAGTTTTTTTCGGAAGTTATGAAATATGCGTAGATTTTACAGGATTTTCATCGGTCTGGTTATATTGCTTGTTTCCCAACCTGTTTTCGCGGTAAGTACAACAAAAATCGACGTTGTCCGAAGCAAAGAATCACTGACTGAGGCCGATACAGCAGTAATAGAAGAATTCGCAACGGAAGCCTTCAAGGAATTTTTTGAAAAGACCGATTTTTCGGATATTTCAACTCTCCGAACCGCTATCGTAAGCAGAAGCGTATCAGAACTGGAAAGCGGACAAATACAATACGGCCCCAGTTTCTTTGCGGCCGTTCAGAACGAAACGACTAAAATTATCCAAAAAATGGACGTTCTGCCCGAAAGCCGCCGCAAGACCCTGCTAACTACCAACTTATTGATTTTAATTAACGACCTCGGAAATGTTGAATTATCTAAAACGGCTCTTGATTATCTTCAAAGCTCGAACGTTATAATCCGATACTGGGCAGTAAATTGCCTGACAAATGCCAATATAGTCCGTCAGCTTAACTACGAATCGGAGGAAAATAAAAGATTGGCCGACGAATTCGTACAGAAATTAACAACTGCGGCGGAAAACGAGAAGTCGGGCGATATTCTTTCTGCGATAGCACAATTCGCCGCGGGATTGAAACAGCCATCCGCCAACGAGCTTTTACTGTCAATCGCCAATAAGCGGATAGAATTGTATATGAACTGGACTGTAAACGACGAGATGACGGATATCGCGGTACTGAGGGCACTGGCCGAGCGGGCCGATATGGACAGAGAAAACCGGCGGGCAACGGCAAGAAACTTCGCTACGCTTTACTCGGTAGTAATACAAAGATATCTACTCGACGACGGGACTCTTAACGAGAAAAATAAAAGCAGTCTTGTCTCAGTCATAGTACAGTCAGAAAAACTCGTAAATCAATTTGTCTCCGACTGGCCGGGAACACTGAAACGGGCGCTCGAAAAAGGCGGCGGAGCGGGACTTCTGGCGGAACACGATTCTCTTTTCGGCTCGGCAAGTGTCGCGGGCAAAATGCCAAACCTGGTCGGATTCGATTACGGTAAAAACGCGGACGGTTCCGCAAGGAGTTTCCCGCCTGCGATGCAAAAACCACCCAAACCCCAATAGTGAGCGTTATGTGTTATTGTCGTGATACGGAGAGCCTGACAACACGCCGGACAACTGCGATTCTAAGCGGTTTGTTATCATTTGTGCTTCTAATAACGAGCGGATGCGATTTGGCCAGCAGGCAGACCGATGACAATACAACAACTATATACGGGGCATATACGGCAAAAGTACGCGGACTCGACCCCGGCGATATAGGCGATACGACATCCTCAATCATAGCCAGTCAAATGCTCGAGTGCCTCTATCAATATCACTATCTCAAAAGACCTTACGAACTTATCCCCTGCCTTGCGGAAGATATGCCGACAGTAAGCGCAGACGGTCTAACCTATACAATAAAGATTAAAAAAGGAGTTTATTTTACCGACGACGTTTGCTTTGCGGACGGCAAAGGCCGAGAACTTGTCGCCGACGATTTCGTCTTCGCTTGGAAGCGCATCGCGGATATTAAATACCTGAGCAAAAACTGGTGGATATTCGATAACAGGATTGTCGGACTGGACGAATTTCGGGAATATACAAAGACGTGTAAAAGAGCAGCGGACGTCGATTACTCAAAAGAGGTCGAGGGTTTGCAGATGCCGGACAAATATACACTGGTAATAAAGCTGAAAAAGCCGTGGCCGCAGATAGTCTATCTGCTCGCACACCTGCCGACGGCGCCAATAGCAAAAGAGGCGGTCGAATATTACGGTAAAGATATAATAAATCATCCTGTCGGGACGGGACCTTATAAACTGAAACGCTGGCACAAAGGCAGCTATATCGAGATGGTCAAAAACCCGTCGTTCAGAGACGAATATTATCCGTCCGAGGGCGAAGAGGCGGATGCCGAATTTGGAATTCTCGCGGACGCAGGCAGGAAACTGCCGCTGAACGACAGGATAATAATGGTTCTTGTGCAGGAGACGCCGCCTTTGTGGTTTTTATTTATGCAGGGGAAAATCGACGTTTCGGGAATACCGAAAGATAATTTCGCCGAGGCGATAGATTTTCGCGGCGGACTGACGGATACGATGAAAAACCGTAATATCCGGCTGCTTACTTTCCGCGACCCGAGCACATACTGGCTCGGCTTCAATATGGAGGACGAGGCCGTCGGAAAAAATCTTCCTTTGCGCAAGGCGATAAGCTGTGCAGTCGACCGCGATAAATATATAGAGCTGTTCACCAATAATCGTGCCGAGGCGGCATACGGAATTATTCCGCCGCTGATGAAGACATATAATCCGGATATAAAAAATATATCCGAGACAAGCTACGACCCGCAAAAAGCAATCGAACTCGTAAAAGAAGCGGAAAAGATACACGGAGGAAAACTGCCGCGTCTGAGACTTTCGATGCCGGGAACCGATGCGGTCTTCAGACAATACGGGGAATTTTTCAAACTATGCTTCAGCAAGGTCGGACTCGATGTCGAAATCGATTATATGGACTGGCCCACGTTTCAGAATAAGATTAAGACCAAAAGCGCCCAACTGTTTTCGCTCGGGTGGATAGCGGACTATCCGGACGAAGAGAATTTTTTACAGCTTTTTTACAGCAAGAATAAATCGCCTGGGCCGAACAATTTTAACTATTTCAATCCGGAGTTCGACCGGCTTTACGAACAAATCTGCGTAATGGGCGACAGCGCCGAACGAGACGCACTTTACCGCAGGGCCGAAAAGATAGCGGTTAAGGACTGCCCTGCCGTTTTTCTCAGTCACGGCGTTGCGTATATTCTCGTGCACGACTGGGTGCATAATACCAGGCCTCACGCTTTCGGGTACGGGCTGAGTCAATACCGCAGGGTCGATACGGCCAAGCGAGCCGCTTATGACGAGCTTTTGAGGAGTCTGAAATGACGGCTTATATAATACGAAGACTGCTTTATACGCTCCCGATAGTTTTCGGCGTGCTACTGATTACGTTCGTACTGTTCAATATCGTAAGCGGCGACGTTTCCGACCAGATCGCGGGCAAGGCGGCCTCGGCAGAGACAATCGAGGAAATTCGGGCCGAGTACGGCTGGGACAAGCCTTTATTCCTGTCGCGGGACAGTCAATTCATAAACCATCTGAAAAATTCGCTGACGTTCAACTTCGGCAGGTCGTGGAGCGACAGAGAATTAATAATCGACAAAATCAAACGCGGCGCGGGGCCTTCGCTTTGCCTGACAGTTCCGATGTTCATCGGGACACTTGCTATCTCGATAAGTCTTGCGATAATTGTGGCGTTTCTGCGGGGAACGATTATCGACGTTTTGTCAGTATTCATCTGCGTTGCGATGATGAGTATTCCGTTTTTGAGTTTTATTCTCTTCGGACAATATTTTCTTGCGTTCAAATGGGGAATGTTTCCGGTATTTTTCTGGCCTGATTTGCCGGTGTATAAATATGTTGCGCTGCCTGCGCTAATCGGCATTGTCGCAGGACTTGGCGGAAATCTGAGATTTTACCGAACGGTTATGCTCGATGAATTACGCAACGATTATGTGCGGACGGCCTTCGCTAAAGGACTTGGAACAGGTTCGGTTCTGTTTCGGCACGTTTTGAAAAACGCAATGATACCGATTATTACGCAGGTCGTTCTGGCGATACCGTTTTTGTTCCTCGGCTCACTGCTGCTCGAAAGATTTTTCGGGATTCCGGGGCTGGGATATCTGATGATAGACGCAATCGGAGCGAGAGATTTTCAGATTATAAACGCGATGACGTTCATCGGCGCGATTCTGTTCGTAGTGTTCAATTTAATTACCGATATATGCTATTCAATCGTTGACCCGAGGGTGAGCTTTGAATAATGCGCCGGAAAAAATCACTGTTATTATTAAGGGGCGAAGCTACTGGGCTGACAGTATGGGCCGGCTGCGGCGGCGCAAACTGGCGATGGGTGCGCTGGCGGTAATAGCGGCTTATCTTGCGATTGTACTTTTTATCTATGCCGCACAGTGGACATCACTGGATATACCGATTTTGAACTGGGGTCAGAAAATCGGCGCCGAATATCAGCCGCCAAGCAGGAACGCCATATTCGGAACGGACTTTTTAGGAAGGTCGGTTTTCCGCAAGACGCTTTACGGGGCAAGGGTTTCTATAACGGTCGCTTTCTGGGCATCTATTATAAGCCTTGCGATAGGCGTGCCGCTGGGCGCGGCGGCGGGATACTTTCGCGGATTCATAGACGATGTTATCGTATGGCTGTACACGACGCTGAGCTCTATTCCGTATATTCTGCTGATACTCGCATTTGCGCTGGTACTTCGGGAAAAATCGCTGAACCTCAAATGGCTCGGAGTTGGGAAAGTGGAGCTTTCGGGCATCGCGACGGTGTATCTGGCAATCGGACTTACGAGCTGGGTGGATATCTGCAGGCTCATTCGCGGCGAGGTTATGAAACATAAGGAGCGCGATTATATCCTGGCGGCGCAATCCTACGGGTGCGGAAGTTCGAGGATAATTTTCAGACATCTTATCCCGAATGTTTTTCATCTGATTATAATCAGCTTTTCGCTGCGGTTTGTCAGCTTTATACAGGCGGAAGTGATTTTGAGCTTTTTGGGGCTTGGCGAAAAGAACAATCCGAGTTGGGGGGCGATGATAGACGCGGCAAGGCTGGATTTGCCAAAAGGATACTGGTGGGAAATGACGGCGGCAACGGTCGCGATATTTCTTATTTCACTGGCGCTGAACGTATTCGGCGACGCTTTGAGAGATTCGCTGGACCCGAAACTGAAGGTGCAATGAAGCTATGAGCGAAAATAATATACTATTGTCCGTTCGCAATCTTTCGACCGTTTTCGATACCGAAAACGGCACGGCAAAAGCTGTACAGAACGTTTCTTTCGATATTAAAAAAGGCCGGACACTGGCTATTGTCGGCGAAAGCGGATGCGGCAAAAGCGTTACCGCCCTTTCGATTATGCGGCTTGTGCAAAAGCCCGCGGGCAGAATCGCGGCAGGAAAAATACTATTCAACGGACAGGATACCCTTGAAATTTCCGAAAAACAGATGCGGCAAATACGCGGAAATAAAATCGCGATGATTTTTCAAGAGCCTATGACGAGTTTGAATCCGGTTTTTACTATCGGGACGCAAATTACAGAGGCGATTACCCTTCATCAGAAAAAATCCGGCAGCGAGGCAAGACGGCTGGCCGAAGAAATGCTTGCAAAGGTTCGGATTTCCGAGCCGAGGCGGAGATTGAACGAATATCCGCACCAGTTTTCAGGCGGAATGAGGCAGAGAGTTATGATTGCGATGGCGATATCGTGCAAGCCGGCGCTTTTAATCGCCGACGAGCCGACGACTGCGCTGGACGTTACGATTCAGGCACAAATACTCGATTTGCTCGACGAACTCCAGCAAAGCGAAAAAATGAGTATCCTGCTGATAACGCACGACTTGGGCGTTGTGGCGCAAAGGGCCGACTATGTGGCAGTGATGTACGCATCGAAAATAGTCGAGAGATGCTCCTGCGCGGAACTTTTTAACAAGCCGATGCATCCCTATACAAAAGGTCTTTTAAATTCGCTGCCGCAGCTCGGAGCGAAACAAAAAAGACTGAATACCATCGCGGGCAATGTACCCGAACCGCTGAATTTTCCGAGCGGATGTAAATTTCATCCGCGCTGCCCTGTCGGCTGCAACGACAAGAGATGCCAAACGCAAGAGCCGGAATTAAGACAAGTTTGCGATAATCATTACGCCGCCTGCTGGTATGCAAAAAATGAAGATTGAAAATTGAAGATTTAAAATTGATTATGAATAATAATTTACTGAAAGTCGAAAATCTGAAGACCTGGTTTGCCATAAAAAAGGGCATCCTCAGAAAAACCGTCGGGCACGTCAAGGCGGTCGATGATATAAGCTTTCAGATTACCGCGGGCAGTACGTTCGGACTTGTCGGCGAAAGCGGGTCGGGCAAAACAA
>PGYD01000058.1 GCA_002839495.1 Planctomycetes bacterium HGW-Planctomycetes-1 | reverse complement strand
TTTTGCCATTGTCCGGAATAGTTTTCGCCATCGTTAGGGATATCGATTCCCATACCGAGCCAGTAGGGTTTTCCGTCTTTTATCAATACATTCGAGAAAATCACTTCGCCCGGCTTTGTCAGTATTTCCCATATTGCCGGGTCGTCTTGTGCGGTAACATTCTGAATAATCCCGAAGATACCGAACTCAGCATTGACCGCTTTGCATTTGCCGTCGATAGCGTGGAAATACGCGATATCGTCGCCGAGAATGGTTTCGCCCGGCAGCATTGCCGTGGAGGTCTTGCCGCAGGCGCTTGGGAAAGCGCCGGCCAGATAGGTCTTTCTGCCGCCCTTGCCGTAAACGCCGGAAATGAACATATGCTCGGCCAGCCAGCCTTCACGGTCGGCCTTGCGGATTGTCAGCCGCAGAGCGAGCTTCTTGAGCCCTATCGTGTTGCCGCCGTATTGCGTATTGACGGTATAAACGGTATCGGTCGTATAGTCGATATAGATTCGCTTCTTATCGGATTCTGTGCTGACCATACGCTCGTCCATTTTTCCGCAGGAGTGCAGCGTAGCGAAAAACTCCGCCTTTGAGCCTAATCTCTTAAACTCTTCATAGCCAAGACGATACAGCAAATTCATACTGTGGGAAACGTAGAAAGAATCGGTACATTCGGCGCAGGGGATGCTGAAATCCGAGTTATTCGGTCCCAGCGTCATAAAGCGGACGACCATAGTCCTGCCCTGCATTGAACCGGCCAGAAGGCCGCGAACCTCTGTCAGCCCCTCTTCCCTTTCGATTTGGTTAAGGGCCTTGCTGAGTGTATCGCTTTGGGGAACGAGATATTTTGTAACTTCCCTGTCCCTGCCCTGGTCTTCCATACCGTCAAAGTGGATTGTGTGCCCCTTTGTCTTAAGGACCTTTTCTTCACCGGCAGCTATAGACTGCTTGCGTGTGTATTCGACATCTTCCGGCGAGTCCGTGGAAACGAAAACCTTTGCCGGCTTTGCTAATTCGATAGAATCAGCGATAAACTTATAAAGCTTATCGTTTCCGATATCTGATAATTTCGAAAAATTCTCTTTGTCCAGTTTTTCCTGCAGGTACTGTCTGGCGTTTTGAATTGCCATAGCGCATCCGCTCCTTTCAAAAAAAGATTAATGATTTATTTAGAATAGCTTTGCCGCAGTATGCGCAAAAACCGCCGAATACTAAAAAATTCAGCCCCGTATGTCAAACCTTTTGTGATAAGTTTTGCGGATTTTCTGTATATTTTTAATTACGGACATTCCCGCTCTTGTTTTTGGGGTAAATAGTGAACTTCCGGTAAAAGTAAGAATTTTAACCTGTTTTTCAAAAAACTTAGTTTTTGGGTTAAAAAATGAGAATAATTTTTTAAAAATTTCTTATAAAAAAACTTTATTTTATCGGACATTTTAGAGGCACAAATAAATGATAAGGATTATCGCCCTTTAAGCTCCAAAATGCCGTTTTCAGTGCTGATATTCGCTTTTTTTTAATTTTTTCCTTGATTTTTAACCGGCCAAGTGATATTATGACGTTGCACTTAACAGGCAACCGAACGGCGTGTGTAGTGCTTAGTATTTAAAAGAAACTTTGTTTTTGCTTTTTGCGTTATTGCGGGAAGCAGAAAGGAGGTGTTGGAAAAGGAGAAACTCAATTATCGGATCGGCCTTCCGGGTCTGATTTTTAACGCTTGAGTTTTTTGCCTGTTCGGTTTCTTTCGGGCAAAGAGATTTGACGGAAGGGAAAAAGAAATCAGAACCTCGTTGAGTACGTACTCAGCGAAATGTAAGAAAAAAGAGAATTGTTTATTTAATGGGGTAAGCGAAATGAAGAAGCTGATTTTAATTTTAGCAATTGCTTTGATTGCTTCACCGGCGTTGGCTGCGCTGGACGTCAACCTTGTTAGGGTTGGCAATGATGTTGAAGTTCGCTACACCGGAGCAGACGCGGACAATTTGCCTCGCGCTTTTGCGCTGCAGATTACACTTTCCGGTAATGCACAGGTTTCAGGCGTCAGCGGCTATAAGACCGGCGAAAGCGTCGATCCTTCTAAAGGCGGTACCAAAGGCTACGGCATCTATCCGGCTACCATTGACATCAATAGTTCCGGTGTTGTTGAGTACGACGGTAATCCTCTGGCCGCTCCCGGCAGTCCGGGTGCAGGCGATCAGGTATTGCCGAGCAAAAATGTCGTGCTTGAGTTTGCTTCGCTGTATTATGGCGATGGCAACAAGCCGGCTACAAGCGGAACGCTTTGCGTTTTGGCTATTGACCCAAACGGCACTACTGACCCTCTCATCACGATGGTTGACGAAGACACCTATCGCGGCGGTCTCGTTTTTGAAGACGGCTCGCTGGGCGAAGTAGATGACTCGCTGGTTTACACAACACTTGTACCGCCGGGCAAGGCAACAGCTCCAAATCCGGCTAATGCCGCTACAGGCGTAAGCCGTGCTGGCGTTACCCTGTCGTGGACTGCCGGCACAGGTACTGTTACATCTCGCGATGTATATTTCGGAACCACAAATCCGCCAGCATTCAAGGGCAATCAGGCCGGTATAGGCTATCCCACTGGCACAATGGCTCAAGGCGCTCTCTACTATTGGCGCATTGACGAAAAGAACACTGCTGGTACTACAACCGGCGACGTCTGGAGCTTCAGAGTTGAAGAATGCTACAAGACCAGTTCACTGTCTTACGCTGCATGGGTCACCTTTGGCAGACCATCTTGCTGGTGCTTCCAGAGACAATGTCGCGGCGATGCTGATGGCATCAAATCGGGTCTGTATTGGGTTTATACGAATGACCTGAACGTTCTGAAGGCTGCCTACCAAAAGAATGATACTACATTGCAGACCATCGAAGTTGGTGGTGTAAAGGGTATTTGTGCAGACTTCGACCATACAAAGTCAGGTCTATACAGAGTTTACACTTCTGACCTGAATATTCTGAAAACTTATTACCAGAAGGGTCAAACTACAGTTACGATTTGCGATGTTGCAACGGTTAATTTCTGGATGAATTAAAGTAACTTAAATTAAAGTAAAGTAATGTAAATGAAACGTTTAACATTTGGAATGTTAATTTTTAAGGAGGTTTTAAGATGAAGAAGTTGTTAGTTTTAGCGGTTATTTTATCTGTGACAGCAATGGCCAACGCTATGGTTCTGTCAATTGCTGTTGGTGGCGACACTGGTGTATCAGAGATTACTGTTTTGCCATCTGGTGAACTCGTTTTGGCCGTTCATGCGGATGTCTTCAATCAGGGCGATGGCATAACTTGGGGCCTTGTTGTTTATTCAGGTGATGGCACTATCATCGGAACTAGCGGCATAGTTACGGCACTTGCCCCTAATGCTTCGTTTTTAGCACCTGAAGAGGAATTGCTGGATTGGGCCAATATGTTTGGCTACTCTGGCGTTTATGGCGGTGTTGATACTTTCGAGGTATCGCCGGTATATACTACTGTTGGCGGTCTCTACTTCGATGAGATTGTTTTCCAGGCTGGAAGTTCAGGCACGGTAACAGTTCAGTTGATTGAAACTCTTGATTTTGAGACTTATGATGTAGTTGATTCTTTGAGTATCATCATTATTCCGGAACCGGCAACAATCGCCCTGCTTTGTCTTGGCGGTTTGCTGATTAGGAAGAAAAAATAAGCTTTAGTTTTAAAGAGCTTGTTTAGTTAGTAAAATGAAAGAGGCAGGTTTTCGGACCTGCCTCTTTTTTTGGCATTAGACGCTGACTCGTGCTACGTAGCGATACTTCGCAGAGTAGTATTTCGCTGAAAACACGGATTTTTATAGCCACCCCGATGAGATAGCCGAAGCGGCATCTCACCCCGATACGAATTGCAAAAGTGCAATCCTACGGGGCAGGCAGGGTAAACTCCGAACACAGAGTTCACAGAGGTTTTAACCAACCACGAATAAACACGAACTAACACGAATTAATTTCAGCCACCGATTACTTGTCCAACATAGCTTTAGCGACGGCGGAACACGGGATTTACACGGTTTTTAGCTTTAAGGCTGTCCCGATGAGTCGGGACTATAAATTCAAACAGCCCCTTTTTGAAACAACCCGCCTTCGCTAAAGCTACTGCGGGCAAGGCTTCAACCGGGTCTGTGATTGAATTTTTTCCGCTTCGCGGTTATGCCTTAAAATAAACACTCAAAATTATAGGACATTACAAGACGTTTTTTGCTTTCGGCAAAGCCTTATAAAAAGGCTGTAATTCAAAGAATAAAGAATCGGCAAAAACTTATCTTTGACAGGGCTTTATACTTTGAATTTAACGTTCTCCGATTATCGGAGAACTTGCCGAAAGCAAAAAATGGTGTAAATCAGTGTTTATTCGTGTGAATTCGTGGTTTCAAGCTCTGTGTCCTCTGCTTGTCCGTCATAGCCTTGGCGACGGCGGGTGAACTCTGTGGCTAAAAATTGAATTATTTTGGATCTTTGTGTTCCCCGCCTTCGTGGGGACAGGCTTCGTGCCTTTGTGGCTCTTTTTTACAAGTTATTTATTTTTATAGTCTTAGTGTCTTTGCCTGTCCGCCATAGCTTTGGCGACGGCGGATGCCTTGGTGGCTAAAATTTTTTTCATTTTTCTCTTGCATTTGGTTTTCGTATATGCTACAATACGTCAAGTTAATCAGCCAGCGTCTCTAAGGGACTATGGCTCGACAAGTTGGGGTTGAGAAAAGTTATTGCTATCCGGAAGGAAGAAACTCACGGTTTTGTTTAATCGCTGATTCCGCAGATTTTTTTGATTAAATATTTCTGTGTAATCCGTGGTTAGAAATTTAGCGGTAGCTCTTTCGAAAATTTTATTATCATTTATTCCACCACGAAGATGTTTTATTTATTATCTCTGTGAACTCTGTGTTCGGAGTTTACCCTGCCTGCCCCGTAGGATTGCACTTTTGCAATTCGTATCGGGGTGAGATGCCGCTTTGGCTATCTCATCGGGGTGGTGAATCGCCTCGGTTTTAAAACGCGCAAACGTTTTTAAATATAATCCGCCGTCGCTATAAGCTATGGTGGACAAGATTGTGCCTGTTTTAGGCTAAAGCATCGAGTTATTAATTTTTATTTTTGGAGACCGAACAATGAAAAAAATGTTAATTTTAGTATTGGTTCTGGCTGTTGCCTCGTTGGCTAATGCGATGACTTTAACGATTCAGTCAAGTTCGACAAGTCTATTACCAAGCCAGACAGCGACATTGAGGATCAATGCGGATGTTTTCAATCAGGGCGATGGTATAACTTGGGGTCTTGTTGTTTATTCAGGTCCCGGAACTATCGTTGGAACGAGTGGCATAGTTACGGCACTTGCCCCTAATGCTTCGTTTTTAGCACCAGAAGATGAATTGCCAGAGTGGGCCGATATGTTTGGCTACACTGGGGTTTATGGTGGTATTGATACCTTCGATGTATCGGAGACATATACTACGATTGGTGGTATTTACTTTGATGGTATCGTTTTCCAGTGCGATGGCCTTGGCGACGTAATGATTCAGTTGATGACTACCCAAGATTTCGAAAACTATACGGTTGTAGATTCGCTGATTATCAGCCAGATACCGGAACCTGCAACAATGCTCCTGTTAGGCCTTGGCGGACTTGCATTAAGAAGATTTAAAAAATAATCTCTGTAAAGCAGATTTTATAATAATTAAAGCAGGCAGAAGCCTTAAAACTTCTGCCTGCTTTTTTTTGTTTTATTTTTCCGGGGCGGTCGGTTAGAATGACCTTTATGTATTTATATGGAGGCTTATAATGAAAAAAATTTATATGTGCATTATGTTCATTGGCTTGTTTATATATGGCTGTGTTGAGCAGCAAAAAGTTAAGCCGCAAGAAATTGCGGCCAAATCTGATACGGAATTTCCAGATTTTCTTGTCGGTGTATGGCAAAATGATACTTTTCAATGGGGCTTTAAATTTGAACCGGATGGCAAAATTTCAAAACTGGTTCATACTATTGGTCCCCCGATAAAGGTCGAGGAGGGTATGTATTATTCTGAGAATCCGGACGCGAACGGCACCGGTCTTTTTATTTTAGGCCCCTGCGATGCTAATTATAATCCAGACACCAAAGTATTGAATGTTTCAATTATGCTGGATTATTTCCGTATAGAAATTCCGACCGGCGTCATTGAAGGTTACAGCAAAGATTTATTTGAAGGGCCGGTTTCTGAAAAAGAGCTGACTTGGGATGCAGACTGGAGAAGTTACAGCGCTCTTGAAGGAGGCAGCTTGCCTGATGTAAATGAGATAACCGCAAATCCGGAAAAGCTGGTTTTCAGAAAACTCGACCTCAAGAAGCTGAAAAAAGAGGTTGAAAAACAGGAACAGAAACAGCAATAGCCTCGGTAATCATAATATAATATGCCTCGCGAATTCACATTCAGCCAATTAGAGCCGATTCAGTGTATAACTTGTTATTAAATATAAACTTATACTAAATTGAGGCTAAATAACTGTGCATCCGCAAGGGGCGTTTGGCAAAATAAAGCGGTTTTCAATATTAAAAAACGCGGAAAATTCTCTTTTGTCCGATAAAGCCTAAAGTTATTATACTCCAAAGGCCGAAAAATCAGATATGGGACTATGTAATTTAAGATTTAAAATTTAAGACCTGTCCTGAGCGAAGCCTGCCCTGAGTGCAATCGAATGGGTCGAAGGATTGAAGATTTACGATACCGCCAATGGCGGAGTTGTTTTTAATATTGAGAATGCGTTTTTTGGACACGGATGGACACTGATTAAGTATAAAACGCGGATTTATACGGATTAACACCGTATATAATTATATACCTCTGTGTCCTCTGCTTGTCCACCATAGCCTTGGCGACGGCGGGTGTTCTCTGTGGCTAAAAATATGAATAAAGGATTATTCAAATGAGAACGATAGCAGTAATCAACCAAAAGGGCGGATGCGGAAAAACCACCGTTTCGATAAACCTTGCCAGCGCTATTGCTGATGAAGGCAAAAGAACCTTACTGATTGATATGGACCCGCAGGGCCATTGCGCCGTAGGTCTTGCTGTGCCTGACGAGCAGATTGAGCAGAGCATTTACGATGTGCTGCTCGGTTCACGGCGGGGCGAGCCGACAAAGCTCGCCGAAATTTTGTGGGAGATTAGTGACAATTTCGAGCTTGCGCCAGCGAGCATCGACCTTGCGGCGTTTGAGCAGCAGACCAACGGCACCACTGACCGTGAAAACTGTTTAAAGGATGTCCTTGCGACCGTTGAGAGAAATTACGACTATGTGATTATCGATTGTCCTCCTGCCGTGGGGCTTTTGACGTTTAACGCCCT
Source organism: Planctomycetes bacterium HGW-Planctomycetes-1 (assembly GCA_002839495.1). Lineage (GTDB taxonomy): Bacteria > Planctomycetota > Phycisphaerae > Sedimentisphaerales > UBA12454 > UBA12454. Next base: position 2,910 of record PGYD01000058.1, on the reverse strand, counting down.
TCGCGCTTCGACGGACGTTATCGTGCCGGTAGAGACCGGATATTTTTCGTTGCACGGCCTAAGCAGGCAGCTCGATACTTTAAGTATCCTTTGCAAGCAGTGTTCTCAACACATAAATGTTATGGTCCTTGCCAGTATGTATGATATTCGAACGAAGATGGGCAGGGAAATTCTCGCCGAGCTTCGTAAGAATTTTGCCGGCAGAATGTTCTGGACCGTCGTCAACTTTAATACCAAGCTCAAAGAGGCCGCAAGTCTCGGCCAGCCGATATGCGAATACGACCCGGCAAGCAGGGGGCACAAGGATTTTCAGAGTCTTGCACAGGAATTAATCGCTTCCGATACGCAGGTTGGGCAAAAACAGACGATAAGCACGGTACATAAACAAATGCCGCCGGTAACAGAACCTGCTATTCAGACGAGCAAAAGAAAAGAGATTATCGAAGCGCTGGACGACAATCTTGAGTCTATAAGTGCTTCAGCTCAGGAGCTTCTTGCAGGCATAAAGAACAATCCTGCAAAGGCGATAGCCGCTCAGAATTTGGATGACAAACTTAACGATTTTTATGGTGTTCGCCAGCTCGGCGGCGCTGTCAGGTTTATTACGCTTTATCCGCGGGCCCAGAATGTACAGATTGCAGGCGATTTCAACAATTGGCAGCCTAATAAAACAATGATGCAGCAGGGCAAGGATGGAAAATGGGAACTGGCTCTCGAACTGGCTCCGGGCAAATATCGCTACAGAATGGTCGTTGACGGCCAGTGGCAGCAGGACCCGTACAATGAGAATATCGAAATGAACCCGTTTGGGGAATACAACTCAATCCTCGAAGTAAAATAATAATTAAATAAGGCAAAACGCAAAAAAAGCATCCGCCAAAAACGGATGCTTTTTTATTTAATCCCATAAAACAAACCGGCCTTTCGCTTTAACACGAAAGGCCGGTACGACTGCAGCCTGATACAGTCTTATTTTTCTTCAAGTCCTTTAGGACTTAATTAGCTCTGTCAATGTCCGAAACGAGATAGCTGTCATCCACATGCCGTGGGTAATAAGTATGGTCTGTTTGTATACCTGTAGTTGAGATTCTTATTTTAGGTAAATCTCCGGTACCGCCGGCCGTTGATGCAGCGCCTCTTCCGCATTGTCTTTTTGTTTCAATCTGGTCAGCAGTACTACCTGTTAAAGGCGATTCCCCCCAAGTGGTATAAATATTATCCGACTCGACGCCGCAATTTGCCTGTTTCTCAAATTTTGCACGCATATCCGCATAAAGAACGTTCTGTCCTTCCTTTTGGTGGTATGTGGAATTTCCGGCCGGGACCGAATCAACTCTAATTCGATCGCCTGTTGAGTCCCAAACATAAAGATAAGCAGTAGAAGTACTATCTATAGGGCTTTGCCAGAATGGACTTCTATCGGCCACAATCGGCCTCGTAAGGCTTGATGTCGTAGTTGGCGCAAAGACACCACCAGTTTGGCTTGTGAGAAGCCTCACTGGTAATTGATAAGAATAACTTTGGTGCCCTTTGCCCCTGCTGCCATCCGGCACATCATGCTCTCTTGAACCAAAGTCCCATACTTCGGTTATAGTGGGAGGTGGAGTGGTCTCAAATTGATATTTGTTCATTTCGAATTTTTTCTGGTCCGAACCCGGGCAGATAAACTGTTCAACTGGAACATCGGCATATTTTACAAGTAAATAGAGATGAGCATTGAGGGTAACTCTGTGAATAGCCGATGACTCTTCGAATATTACTCTTCTCCAGTAAAATGAATTTATACCTTCAATACCGCCTGTGCCTCGGTCCCACGTGGCGTCTGCACTTCCGGCAACGGGGAAAGACTCATATTTGTCGTCGCTACTGTAGGCCAGCATTGCTTTGCCGATACCCGAAAGATTTGTGCTGCATATCAGACGCTGGGCGAGCTGTCGGATTTTGCTCAAAGCGGGCATAAGAATAGCCAATAGCATCGCTATAATAGCGATAACCACCAGCAATTCAACCAGGGTAAAGCCTTTCTTTTTCATTTTCTGCCTTTCCATAAGTATTATCCTTTCTATTGTTTTTAAACTGAGATATTTGCGTTAAATGCTGTCTTTGGTAACGATTTTAATTCTATAAGAGCAAACAAACTGCACTTTTTGGTCCTTGGCCGGTCTTTCACAAAATCTCAGTTTACAGGTTAATTTCAGCCAAAGAACAGCATTTTTATGCATTTTTAAAAGAAACAGCAAAAACCGCTAACTTATCATAGATGCGCATCTTATAACTATCGTAAGAAACACAATCTAACTTTAAAAGTTGTCTGAAAGAGGACTAAAAAGGCGGGCTGAAAAAATATGAAAGACTAAAAAATTATAATAACATTTTATTTAATTATGATTGCCCAGCCTTTAACGGGCTTCCTTCATACACTATTAAGGATAGCACAGGACCGAAAATATGTCAATAAAAAAATTAAAATAAGTAAAAAAGAATGAATAAACAGAAAGGGGCAAAAAGACGACCTAAAACACCATTAAAAGGACTATAAATGTCGTATTTGCCCAAAGCGCCTATTTAAGCTATTTTTAAATGCCTGTTATCGGACTTATAAAGCGGGATAATAAGGCAGATAGGGTTTATCCCCTTGACATTAGTATTTGTGCCACTTAATCTTAAAAGCCATAAGGATATAAGGAAGCAGGGAATTAAGAAGAAAGGACGTAAAGAGTCGGTATTGGATTTTCCTTACATCTTTACTTCTTTATTTCTTTACTTCCTTAAGGGTATCTCTAAAAATTTATTTAGTTTGTCACTGCGAGCCCTGCGGCTTCGCTCAGGATAAACTCCGCGAAGCAGTCTCATTTCTGAAGCAATAATTGAGATTGCTTCGTCGCTTTGCTCCTCGCAATGACATTTTTA
>PGYD01000057.1 GCA_002839495.1 Planctomycetes bacterium HGW-Planctomycetes-1 | reverse complement strand
ACGGTCAAATTGAAATCGATACAGGTCATAATTTGTTTTAAGTCTTTTGCTTATTTAATGTTATAATAAAACTGTTAAAAGTTAACGGGACAGTACTGTAAAATAATATAAAAAAAATAGTTGCAACTATGGCCGATGACAGGTATATTACCGCCCTAATAACAAAGCGGTACAGCGGCGAAAACTTAATAGGATATTTATTTATTCAAGGAGACGAAAAGTGAGTATTGACGTCCAAAGTATTGAAAAAAAGGTTATAAAAATTGTTGCAGAGCAAATGGGTACAGATGAGTCCGAAATTACTCGTGAGACTTCGTTCATCAACGACCTGAATGCGGATTCTCTGGACACAGTTGAACTTGTTATGGAATTTGAGGATGAGTTTGATACGAGCATACCGGACGAAGAAGCTGAGAAGATTCAGACTGTCGGGGCGGCTATCGACTACATCGTGAACGTATTGAAGCAGAAGGAACAGGGCTAAAAACAGGCTGTTATGATGAACAAAAGGCGAGTAGTTATAACGGGCCTGGGTTGCGCTACGCCCCTCGGCGTTTCTGTCGATGTTTTCTTTGACGCTGCCTGCAAGGGCAAAAGCGGCGTATCGAATATCGAAAGTTTCGATGTTTCTCAGTATCCGGTCAGGTTTGCCGGCGTGATAAAAGACTTCGACATTACCCAATTCGTTGACCACCGCGAAGGCAAACGGATGGACCGTTTCTGCCAGCTTGCGGTTGCCTCGGCCGTGCAGGCTGTCAAAGGCTGCGGCATCGATTTTTCTAAAGAAGACCTTGACCGATGTGCCTCTATATACGGCACCGGCATCGGCGGCATCCAGGAAATCGAAACGCAGCATATCCGTCTGCTCAATAAGGGCCCCCGCGGAGTTTCGCCTTTCACCGTTCCCAAACTTATGGCCAACGCCGCAAGCGGTACAATTGCAATGATGTACGGCCTCAGAGGCCCGAATTTCTGTGTCGTTACCGCCTGCGCTTCAGCCTCTCATTCCATCGGCGAGGCGTTTTTTAATATCCTCAACGGCCGCAGCGATGTCATCGTTACAGGCGGCTCGGAAGCGGCTGTTTCGCCGGTCGGCTTAAGCTCGTTTTGCGCCTTAAGGTCGCTGAGCACCAGAAACGACAACCCGCAGGCCGCATCGAGACCGTTTGATATCGGCCGCGACGGCTTTGTTATGGCCGAAGGCGCTGCTGCGATTGTTCTCGAAGAATACGAACACGCTAAAAAACGCGGCGCTAAAATATACGCCGAGTTGCTCGGCTATGGCGCGACCGCCGATGCCCATCATATTACGGCCCCATCGCCGGACGGAGACGGAGCTGTAAGAGCGATTGAAACCGCGCTCAAACAGGCACAAATCCCGAGGGAAAAATTCGATTATATTAACGCTCACGGCACAAGCACCGAGCTTAACGATATCGCAGAATCAATGGCGATAAAGAAAGTTTTCGGCGAACACGCCTATAAACTTTCAATCAGTTCCACAAAGAGCCTTATAGGTCATTCTCTCGGCGCAAGCGGAGCCATCGAACTTGTAGCGACCTGCAAGATGATGGAAAAATCCATAATTCATCCGACGATTAATCTTGATGAGATTGACCCCAAATGCGACCCTAAACTCGATTTTGTGCCGAAGGTCGCCAAGGAAAGAAAAATCAATTACGCCGTCAGCAACTCATTCGGCTTCGGCGGCCACAACGCCTGCCTCGTTATCGGCAAAGTTTAACCCGACGATTTTATCCTGTCTTTTTAGCGACAACCAGCCAATCCCACGGCTCTGGTTTTTTCATCCATTTAGGCGGAGAAGCGAATTCGCTCGTCCAGGGATACTCGATTTTGCATATATCTGTAATCTTCATTTTTCTGCTCTCTAATAGGGTGGCGATTTCTTCTTTAAGATAATGCTTGGTTTGCACGCCGTCGATAGGAACGATGCCCTGGCGCAGATATTGACTGTCGGATTTTTTAGGTTTGCCGAAACTTGCCCGGGTCGCCGATGACGGACTTATACCGTTGCGAAGATTCCATTCGAGCAGACGAAAATCGGTAAGCATCGCTGATTCGAGCGACGGGGCCGCGAGCAGCAGATGACCGTTTTTTAAAATATGTTTCGCTAAACAATCAAGTATCCTGAGCCTGACGGATAGCGAGGGCATAATCAGCATATTTACGCTCATCGCGAAGTGGGTTTTTTCGAGCCGAAGGCCGTCTTTTGATAAATCGGCCGTTGTATATTCGATATTAGACAGATGTTTATATTTCTTTTTTGCCCTTGTGATGAATTTATAGGATATGTCGATTGCGTTTACCTTACCGAAATTTGCTGACAGGAGCGGCAGGAAGTGTCCGATTCCGCAGCCGAAATCGTTCACCGTCTTTGCCGGCGAGCCGTACTTTTTGACCAGTTTCGCAATCAGCTTTTTTCTGTCGTTGGCTAATACGCTGAAGATTTCGTCTTCATAACCGGCCGCCAGATTGTTCCAGTATTCGCGTTTCATTTTGCCTTAAGCATTTTATATTTTGAATTATTTACCGAGATACTGAATAACCACATACGCAGCGTAGATGAGCAGAAAAACAAGGCCGAAGATTCTGTTATAATGTTTTTTGCTTATTGCTGAAAAGGCGATAAACAGCCCCACAACCAGCACGAAAACCGGAAAATGCAGACGATAGAAATCTGACGCAATCTCAAGACCGGCTACACTTACCGAGCCGCCGATAACGACGAAAATATTCAGAATATTCGCCCCGATTATATTGCCGAGCAGAATTTCCTTATGGCCTTTAATCACGCTTGTTAAACCTGTCGCAAGTTCCGGCACGGATGTTCCGAACGCCACGACTGTGGCCGCTATAACAGATTCCGGTACGCCGAACCGCAGGCAGATTTGCGTCGCCGATGCGATGAGCGCCCGGCTGGCAACGATTACCAAAATCAAACCTGCCAGGAAAATAACGGCCAGAACCCAAAGCGGTTTTTGAGTGTGTATGTCTTTGGCGTCGATTATGCCCGACTGATGATGCTGTTTTGACCATTTGACCGAGGCGGAAATATACCAGACTAAAATGCCGAGCAGTATGAAGCCGTATAATCTGGATATATAAGGCCGATGAAAAATCCGCAGCAGATAACAGAGCAGAACAAAGCCCATACAGGAGAACAGTTTTACCATACCCTGTCTTTTGAATATGAAGCTGTCGGTCGGTATTTTTGACAAAGCGCAGCACAGGCCGAAAATAAAAGCGGTATTACAGGTTATTGAGCCGATGGCGTTGCCCAGTGCCATATCTGATTTGCCGGCGAAAGCGGCCATTATTGAAACTGTTGTTTCCGGGCTTGTAGTTCCGAGACTCACGATTGTCGCGCCGATAATGACGGCAGGAATGCCGAGTTTTTTGGCCGCACCGGCCGCACCTTCAACAAACCAGTCGGAACCCTTGAAAAGTGCGATGAAACTTGCCGCCAGCGTGCAGAAAACCCAGAAAAACCCCTTTGCCGCGAGAAATTCGAACCACTGGTCGGGTAGGAAATAAGCCATTTGTCTTCATACGGACTGCCGAAAAACAGCAGAAATCCGCAGACTGCTATTTATTATGCCTGATTTTCCAGCGATTGTGTCTTTTTTTACTGCCGATTTTGCGTCTGCGTCTCGGTTTAGCCATTAAAGAACTCCAAATAGGGTATTTTTATACTTTTCTAACAACTTTTTATAGGATAAGATATATACTATCTATTCTTGATTTTTGCAAGAGCCGGTTAATGGTAATTTTTATTTTTCAGGTGCAAAAATGATACAATGCAAAGACTGTGAATTTTGCCAGATGAGTCCCGACGGCCGCAGAACTTTCAAGTGCGACCCGTTTATCAACATCAAAGAGCCTGAATGTATCGCCAAATGGCAGCTTATCCGGCTCGATATGCTTCTTGTTACCTATCGGGGTATGCAGCAGTGGCAGGAAAAAATCGCTCCGCTTCAGGACAAGATATTCAAGTATATGGAACGGGAAATGGGCGACATCGACGAGAGCGACAAATGGAAAATCGATGATGACGAAAAAAACGAAGACGATAAATTGCTTTGATAAGGGATTTTTGAATGCATCTTGCAATAGTTGGCGACAAATTCATCGAGGCGGAAAAACTCGATTCGGCATATCTTGACTACGGCACCTTTTTCGGCGACGGCGTTTACGAAGTCCTCCGCAGCTACGACGGCAGAATATTCGCTCTCGAAGAACATCTTGGACGATTCAAAAGAAGCCTGGCGGAAGTAGATATCGAAGGTATCGATATTGAAACGGTGCGCCAAAGGGTATTAAAAGCCTTTGAGAAATTCAAAACCCCGAACGCCAAGATTTACTTTCATATTACGAGAGGCTTCGGCCCCAGAGACCACGCAACAGAGGGTCTTATGCCGAGATTTTTCCTGCTTATTTCAGAGATGGAAGACGCAAGCGAACAAAAGCGAAATGGTATATCTGTACTAACCGCACCGGATACGAGATGGAAAAGATGCGATATAAAATCGCTCAATCTTTTGCCTAATGTGCTCGCAAAACGGCTGGCTCATAAAAGAGGCTGCGCCGAGGCGCTCTTTGTCGATGACAAAGGCTTTATTACGGAAGGGGCGTCCAGCGCGTTTTTCGCAGTCTTCGGCAGCAAACTCCAAACTTCGCCTTTGGCGGCCAATATCCTGCCTTCGATAACTCGTCAATTCGTTTTGAAGATTTATAAAAACGCCGGCCTTGAACTTATCGAAAAACAAATAAAAGCAGAAGATGCGGCAAGTGCCGATGAACTTTTCATCGCCGTCTCGAGTAAGGACATTGTGCCGGTGGTAAAATTCAACGAAATACAAATTGTGGACGGCAAGGTCGGTAAATATACGAAATCGCTTATGAACGAATTCGCGAAACTCGTAAAAGGCTAATGGTATGGTAGTTTACGGCTCGGCTGCTTACACCCAATTAAGAAACGGCTTGATTCATATTTTTCGAATCACTCTGAATCGAATCATCAGGGATAATTATTTATAATATATACGAATCTAACTTTAAGGAGGCTTGAAACTTAATTGGAAAAATTTCGTGAAAACATAGCCGTCAGGCGGGAAAAGGCAATTCTCGTCGGGGCGATTTTGAAGCAGGATGCGCAAAACGACGACGAACTGGCGGAATTGACGGCTCTGGCGGAAAGTGCGGGGGCGATAGTAGTCGATAAAGTTCAGCAGAAAATAGCAGCCGTTAATCCGGCCACATATATTGGCCGCGGCAAAGCGGAAATGCTCAAGCAGCGTGTTAGGAGAAGCAAAGCCGATGTCGTTATATTCGACAACGACCTTTCGCCGGCGCAGATACGGGAACTCGAAGAAATTATCGAATCCAAAGTCGTCGACCGCAGCGAGCTGATACTCGATATTTTCGCAAGCAGGGCAAGGACTAAGCAGGCGAAACTGCAGGTTGACCTTGCCCAGCTCGAATATACGTATCCGAGACTTACACGAATGTGGTCGCATTTGGATACAGTAACCGGCGCGGCAGGCGGGCCGACGGCCGGCGCTGTCGGCGGTATCGGAACACGCGGAACAGGTGAACAACAGCTTGAAATCGACCGCAGACTTGTAAGTAAAAAAATTACAGAACTCAAGAGAGAAATTGCGGATATCGACAAACGCATAGTAAGAGAAATCGAGGCCAGAAGGGGACAGTTCAAAATCTGCCTTGTCGGATATACAAACGCCGGCAAAAGTACTTTGATGAACGCCCTTACCGATGCGGGGGTTTATGTCGAAGACAGGCTTTTCGCTACGCTGGATACGCGAACGAGACAATGGACGCTTGACGGAGGCAAAAAAGCGTTAATAAGCGATACGGTCGGGTTTGTAAAAAACCTGCCGCATCAGCTTGTCGCATCGTTCAAGGCGACGCTCGAAGAGGCGATTACCGCTGATTTGCTGCTTCACGTTGTCGATGTGTCAAATCCGGATGTAGAAAAACAGGCTGAAAACGCGAAGAAGGTGCTTGATGAGATAAAGTGCGGCGGCAAACAAACTCTCATATTACTCAATAAGGCCGACATCGTCAGAAGTCAGGCCCAATTCGAATTTATGCAGACAATTTATCCCGAAGCGATATGTATTTCCGCAAAGACGGGGATGAATCTTGATATGCTGAAAGAAAGAGTACTGCAGATTTATACCGGCAGGACAATTCTTTTGAGAATTACGGCAAGCGCCGGCGACGGGAAAATCCAAAGCTATCTCAAGGCAAATGCGGGAGTTTTAAAGCAGGACTACACCGAAAGCACTGTTATTATGGATGTAAGGCTCGGAAAAAATCAGCTCGCCGAACTGCAAAGGTTTAAATCTGCTCAAATCGAGCAACTGGACGAATAATTATTCGATTGAAAAACCCGAATTTCTCTGGTTAAATATATAGGATGAATCCCGCACCTTCTATAATTCATAGAAGATGAAGGATTTTTAAAGAAATTTAAATGAGTAATTGATTCAACGTTATGAATTTTGAATTGGAATAAAAAGAAGGTGCGGGATGAAAAATATCTCGATAATAGGCGATGGAGCGATGGGCAGCGTTTGTGCGATGCTGCTTTGCGAAAAGGGCTGTTCCGTGCGTATGTGGGGTTATGATTCCGACCAGCTTGGGGAAATTAAAAAGAGGCGTGAAAATTATAAATTCCTGCCGGGCTATAAGCTCCCGGATTCGCTTGTTTTCGAGCCGAAAGATTCGGAAATTCTTAAGAATGCGGATTTAGTTATATCCGCGGTACCTTGCCAATATACACGGTCTATCTGGCAAAGACTTAAAAAGCATACCGACACAGCGGTCCCGATTGCATCCGTTACAAAGGGCATTGAAAACGATACATTGCTCAGACCGAGCCAGATACTTTCAGATGTTTTGGGCAAGGATATAAAAGCTGTCGCGTTTTCCGGCCCGACGATTGCCGATGAGATAGCGAGAAAACTGCCTGCGACGGCGACGGCAGCCTGTGAAAATGAAAACCTTGCGAAGAAAGTGCAGGAAACTTTCAATAACGCTTATTTGCGGGTTTACCGCAATACCGATATTGTCGGCGTCGAGCTTGCAGGAGCGATGAAGAACGTCATAGCGATTGCAGCCGGCATTGTCGATGGGATTAAAATTGGCGATAATGCAAAAGCTGCGCTGCTTTGCAGGGGACTGGCTGAGATTACGAGATTGGGAATCGCGCTCGGCGCAAAAGAGCAGACTTTTTCAGGATTAAGCGGATTGGGCGACCTTGTAACAACCTGTATCTCGCCGCTCGGACGAAACAGGAGTTTCGGACAGAGAATCGGGAAAGGAGCGTCTGTTAAGGACGCTATTGAAGCGACACAATCTGTTGTCGAGGGCATCACTACTTGCAAATCGGTCATTGACTTGGCGAACAAGCATAAAATCGATATGCCTATAACGGAAGCTGTTTATCAAATCTTGTTTGAGAACAAGAGCGTCCCGGCTGCGATAGGCGAGCTTATGGCAAGGCAGTTAAAAGCCGAGTAAACCTGTCAAAAGTCCGAAAAAACTCCATTCTAATCATCGAAAACCTCATAAACTGACAGCATAAGTCGCCTCCCGATTTGGCCGATAATTTAATAGTGTTGAGATTTAACAGGGAACTGTTGTGAGTGATACCGCGGTAATAGAAAAATCGGATATCAAGAAACTGCTCGGGGCCGCTGTGCAGGCCGGCGCAAGCGATTTGCATATTAACGTTGGACTGCCGCCTGTGATGAGGGTCAATACCGAACTTATCAATATGGATTCCGAGCCGGTCAGTTCCGCTCAGGCCGCCGATATGATGCTTGATATGATAGGCGAGCAGAGATTTAAAACTTTTGAGCAGAACAGAGATTACGATTTTTCGACAACCCTCGATGATGGAAACAGATTCAGAGTCAATGCGCATTATCAGAGGGACACACTCGCCATTTCGTTCAGACTTATTCCCAACCAGATACCGGATTTGAATCAGCTTTGCCTGCCGAAGATTGTCGCCGAGCTGGCTATGTTGCCAAGAGGGCTGGTAATTGTAACCGGCCATACGGGCTGCGGCAAAAGTACAACGCTTGCCTCTATGATAGGCTTGATTAATAACACCTGCCGAAAGAGGATAATAACGCTCGAAGACCCCGTTGAATATGCGTTTGAGAATAATCAATCGATGATTGAACAGCGGGAAATAGGTTCGGATTGTCCTGATTTCGCGTCCGGCTTAAGACACGCCCTCAGACAGGACCCTGAGGTAATACTTGTCGGCGAGATGAGGGACCTCGAGACGACCCGCGCGACGATAACAGCGGCCGAGACCGGCCATCTGGTTTTAAGTACGCTGCACACTCTAAACGCTCCGCAGACAATCGAGCGGATAATTGATATTTATCCCGCCGGCCAGCAGAATCAGATTCGCGCTATGCTTTCCAACACTTTGCAGGCGGTCATTTCGCAGACGCTTTTCAAAAGAATCGACAAACCGTCAATGGCCCCCGCGGTCGAAATTCTCGTTTGCAATTCCGCAGTCAGAAACTGTATCAGGGAAAACAGAATTCACGAAATTCCAAACATCATAACCACATCGCGAAAATCTGGAATGCAGGAGATGGACAACAGCATTGCCGAGCTGTTTTTCAACGGTTTTATCAGCAGAGAAGATGCGATGGGTTGTGCTTCGAACCCGCAAAAGATGGAAAGACTGCTTTCGCCGGAGAATCGCGCCGGCTTTCTAAAAAATCATCAGAGCCAATAACCGTCGCTCATCAGATATTATCACACAAATAGCCGCCGTCTATCGGCAGTGTAACGCCTGTAACGAATTTAGCCGCCGTAATGTTTTACGAGAATAATCAGCGATGTCGCCGGCGATGAAGCTGCCTGCAAAACCAGCAGACTGCAAAGCAGCAGATAAACTGTATGGATATTTATCAATCGTGAAAGTACAGGTAGAATACTCGCTCGAATTGAAAAAGGGTGACAAACTTTTAATAAATTCCTGATTGTTTAGGAAATTAGGAAATATCGCAGCAGGCGTCGCTGCTCCGCATATTTTTCAATGCCGTGCAAAGTCCGCCGACTACCGAGGCGGCCTGTGCAAGCTCGAAATCACAAAACGCGTTTTCCGCCGGACGGTACAGAATTATCATTCCTTGTGCCGGCCCCGATTTATTAAGACCGATTGCCGCAAGCGAAATCTTTTTCAAAACCGCCGGCCCCGCGAAGAAACCCATCTTGCAAAGTTCGTCCGCTTTGCAGATTTTGCCGCTCTGACAAACCATTTGAACCATTCTGCCCGTCAGATATGGGCCGATTTGAGAGGGAATATCTTCGAGGTTCGCATCGATGCCGTAAATATGAACTTGCGGCTGGCCCGAAATCATAAAGACAACCGCGGCGTTTATGCCGCCAAGGTTATTATTGAAAAATTCTCCGACGGCTTTTGCGAGCAGGTCGGCGTCGTTTATGCCCAAAATGCTTTCGTAAAAATCAGCGGCGAATCTGAAATTCTTCAGATGATTTATGAAATTACTGTGTGCGGCTAATATATCGTTGCAGAGAATATCTATCTGTTTTTTTTGCGTCCTTCTTATATGGCCCAGCTTACGGACAGCCTGCCGCAGCTTTGTGTTTTTCTCTTCCTTCAATATAGTGTCTCCAAAAATATACAATATCTTCATCCCGTTAGAAATCTCTTTTCCTATTGCAGAGTCCATTTCTAACGGGATTCACTCTTTATTTCGGCGTAAAACAGGGGCCTTTTAAGCCGGCGGGGGGAAATATTTAACGTCTAATAATAATGGCTTTTCGGCTTTAGCAGAGGGATTTTTGGGGTTCTGAAAAAGGAATTATCCTGTGGGCGGGGATTTTTCGGACTTGCTTGCCCCGCACCTATTTTGATGTGGTGGTGGAATTTTCTTGTGTTTTGTTTTTATTTGTTTGCAGGGAATATTATCGTTAGTGCTGAAAAACAGGTGCGGCGTTCGTTTTTATATTTAGCCCGCCGTTTCACGGCGGGTTCGTTCCCGTCATTTTCGTTTACTCGCCGCAGCGCGGCAATCTCGTCCCGTCATTTCGAGCGCAGTCGAGAAATCCGGCGTAAATCGTCCTGAGCGAAGCCGAAAAATCCCCTTTTCTTAAAATCTCAACACTGCTATACTTGTATGCTGTATACTGCATACAAGCATAGTGTAATTTTATTAAAACCCCCTCAATCTAAAATCCCCCGCCCTAAATCCCTTTATTTCCCTTCTCGTTGATTGACGTTCGTCAACTACGCATTTTCAGTTCAAAAACCCGCTGCACCCATAACAGCAAAACCTAAAATCCCATAGTCTAAATTCCCACAGATCTCCAGGAGAGTGATTGACGAACATCAATTAGTCATTTTTGCTGCAAAAACCACGCTGCGCAGCCGCATCAACGTCGAACCCCCACAGTCTAAATCCCCCTAATCTAAAA
>PGYD01000007.1 GCA_002839495.1 Planctomycetes bacterium HGW-Planctomycetes-1 | reverse complement strand
CATAGCGGCATCCTTTCGATAAAAGTTTGTAAAATCGTTTGCTATAATCAATCATCGGCATAACCTATGACTTAAATGTATTCTTTTCTACAGAGCAAAGTTAGTTTTAATAGTTGCTGTTTTTCTGGCGTTATATTTTCTGCCGGTCGGGATTGCGCGTTTCGATAACGCTATTACGCAGTCTTTGATATTGGCGAAATGGTACGCCAGAGAGCACGTTTTGCTTTGTCTTATACCTGCGTTTTTAATAGCGGGGGCGATATCGGTTTTTGTGAGCCAGGCTTCGGTGATGAAATATCTCGGCGCAAAGGCGAATAAGATTTTAGCTTACGGCGTGGCGTCCGTTTCGGGCAGTATCTTAGCTGTTTGTTCCTGCACGGTTTTGCCGCTGTTTGCGGGGATTTATAAAATGGGAGCGGGTTTAGGGCCTGCCTGTGCATTTCTTTATTCCGGCCCTGCGATAAATGTTCTTGCGATTATTCTTACCGCAAGGATTCTTGGGTTTCAGCTCGGTCTTGCAAGGGCGGTCGGCGCGATTTTGTTCAGTATAATAATAGGTTTATTGATGCACTTGATATATCGCAAAGAGGAAATACAAAAAGCCGACAGCGCGATGGCGTTGCCTGACGAAGAAAAGAGCAGGCCGCTTTGGCAGAACGGTTTGTATTTTGCGTCGATGGTCGCTGTTCTGGTTTTCGCAAACTGGGCAAAGCCGATTCAGCAGAGCGGGGCGTGGGCTGCGATTTATTCGATAAAATGGATTATAACCGCTGTCAGTCTGGCGGCGATGATTGTGTTTCTGGCGATGTGGTTCAGCAAAAAAGATTTGGCTGACTGGACGAGTTCATCGTGGACATTCGCGAAACAGATTTTGCCATTGCTTTTCGGCGGCGTTATCGTTGCCGGTTTCCTGCTCGGCACATCGAGCGGCGAAGGTGTTATTCCTTCAAGATGGGTTTCAGCGGCTGTTGGCGGAAATTCGCTGCGTGCGAATTTGTTTGCATCTGTCGCGGGGGCGTTTATGTATTTCGCTACACTGACTGAAGTGCCGATTGTACAGGGGCTCGTCTCGGCAGGAATGGGCAAAGGGCCTGCTCTTGCGCTTTTATTGGCAGGGCCTGCGTTGTCGCTGCCGAGTATGCTCGTTATACGTTCGGTTATGGGAACAAAAAAAACAATCGTATTTATTTTGCTCGTGGTAATAATGGCGACCATTTCAGGAATGATTTTCGGAGCGTTCTAAATTTTATGGCAGAAGAAAAAACAAGAAATCTCGGCATTTTCGAGCGATATCTGACCGTTTGGGTGATACTTTGCATTGTCGGCGGAATTATTTTGGGCAAATTTGCTCCGGGCTTTGCAAAATCTCTCGATGCTATGGCGATTTATGTCAAAGGCGCTCCGGTCGTTTCGATTCCAATCGCGATTTGTCTTTTCTTTATGATGTATCCGATTATGGTCAAGATTGATTTTGCCGAAGTTCTTCAGGCCGGCAAAAGCATAAAACCTGTCGGCCTGACGCTCTTTGTTAACTGGGCGATAAAGCCTTTTACGATGTATGCGATAGCGTTTCTGTTTCTGGGCGTTTTATTCAGGGGCTTTATCGGCGTCGATGCCGTCGATATTGTGAAAATGCCATTCGGATTAGATTTACCCGTCGGGGCAGTTTACGGCGTTGGAAAGGTAATCGAACAAGGCGGCATAAAAATGCTTGAAGTGCCGCTTTGGCGAAGTTATCTAGCAGGCTGTATCCTGCTCGGCATCGCGCCCTGTACTGCGATGGTTCTTGTTTGGGGCTATCTGTCAAAAGGAAACGACGGCCATACACTTGTTATGGTTGCGATAAATTCGCTGAGTATGCTTTTGCTCTATGGGCCGTTGGGCGGATTTCTGCTCGGCGTCGGAAAATTACCTGTTCCCTGGCAGGCTCTTGTGCTCTCGATTGCGATTTATGTAGCCCTGCCGCTGGCGGCAGGTTTTATTTCGAGAAAATGGATTATCGCTCATAAAGGCCGGCAATGGTTCGATGAAAAATTTCTGCATTTTCTGACGCCGGTTACGATTATAGCACTGCTGATTACGCTTGTGCTTTTGTTCAGCTTTAAGGGCGAGACGATTCTGAATAATCCTTTGACGATACTTTGGATTGCGATTCCGCTGTTTATACAGACTACACTGATTTTTGCGATAGGTTATTGGCTGTCGAAAGTTCTTAAATTAAGATACGCAGACGCCGCTCCATCGGCTATGATTGGCGCATCGAATCATTTTGAAGTCGCTATCGCGACAGCGACAATGCTATTTGGCTTGTCCAGCGGCGCCGCTCTTGCGACGGTTGTCGGCGTATTGATTGAAGTGCCGGTAATGCTGATGTTAGTTAAAATATGTTTGAAGACGCAAAACTGGTTCAAAACCGTTTAGAAGGAAAAAGATGATGAATCCCGCACCTTCTAATTATTCATAAAAATAAATAAAGGTGTGTGATTCAAAATGTTAATATATAATCTATTTGGTTAATTAAAAATATGAGAATGAAAGAAGGTGCGGGATGAAAAAGATACAGATACTCGGAACGGGATGTCCGAAGTGCAAAAAACTTGCTGAATTTGCCGAAGAAACGGCCAAAGAACTCGGTATAGAGTATGAAATCGAAAAAGTTACGAAGATTAATGATATAATGAAGTTCGGCGTGATGGTAACGCCTGCTCTTGTGATTGACGGTGAAGTTAAATCCGTCGGCAAATCGCCGACAATCGAACAATTAAAGGAAATGCTGAAATGGGAAATCTCTGGAAAATAATTATCGTTTTGCTCCTTGTCTCTGCGGTAAGTGCGGTTATTATTCTCAAGAAAGCGGAGAATAATTCCAATCTGCTGCGAACAATCGCAAGCGATACTAATGACTCGCTTGTTATGACTATCGAAGCGGTCGATGCGCAAAAACTGCCGAGACTGCTCGAGTTGGGCGCGGATAAATGTATTCCCTGTAAGATGATGAAGCCGATACTCGACGAATTGACGCAAGAATACGCCGGCAAATTGCAGGTGGAATTTTACGATGTCTGGAAAGACCCTGCTCCCGGTCAGAAATACGGCGTAAGAATGATACCGACGCAGATATTCCTCGACCCGAACGGTAAAGAACTGTTCCGCCACGAAGGATTCTTCTCGAAAGAGGATATTTTGGCGACGTGGAAAAAATTCGGGTTCGATTTTTAGGAAGATAAATAATGCAGGAATTATTTACACATTTAACTCGTGCGGTTGAAGGCGGATGGTTCATAGCCGTTGCCGCATCGTTCATCTGGGGTGTATTGAGCATTTTGCTAAGTCCCTGTCATCTGGCGAGCATCCCGCTTATTGTCGGCTTTATTTCCGCCTGTGGCGAGACCTCGCCAGTGGGCGGGGACGAACAGGGCAAAATCTCTACCAAACGGGCATTCTGGATTTCGACGCTGTTTGCCGTTGGTATTCTGATTACGATTGGAGCAATCGGAGCGCTTACAGCCGCGGCTGGGCGAATGCTCGGCGATGTAGGCAAATATGGCAATTATTTCGTCGCCGCCATATTCTTTCTTGTCGGGCTTCATTTGCTCGATATTATTCCTATGCCTTTTTCCGGACCGGGCAAAGTCGGTATGAAACGCAAAGGAATGCTCGCGGCGTTTATTTTAGGTCTGGTATTTGGAATCGCTTTAGGACCCTGTACTTTTGCGTATATGGCTCCGATGCTGGCGGTTACTTTCAAACTTGCTTCGACAAATGTTTTTTATGGGATTTTACTGCTGCTTGTTTACGGCATTGGTCATTGCTGCGTAATCGTCCTTGCCGGCACTTTTACAGAATTTATAGAGCATTATCTCAACTGGAACGAAAAATCCAAAGGCGCGGTAATCCTCAAGAAAATCTGCGGCGTACTTGTGCTTGCAGGCGGGCTTTATATGATTTATACTGCCTCTTGACTTTTAAAAAATTTTTAGTATAATAAGCTTTCCTTATTGGAGATGGAGTTCTCCTTATAACCGCCGATGAGGCTGATGACTCCTGCAGTGTTTAAAACTGTTGGAGTTTTTTTGTACCCTCCAACTAATAAATCCCGAATATTTTTTATGGAGATTTTTTATGTTTCAGAAGATTTTCTTCCTTGCACTCGCCGGCGCCGCAGGAACTCTCTTGCGTTATTGGCTCGGCGGATTTGTTCAGAAAAATATAACAGTTGTTTTTCCTTTCGGTACCGCTGCCGTTAATATTCTCGGCTGTCTTGTATTCGGCCTGCTCTGGGCCTTACTCGAAAACAGGCTTTCAATCAGCGCACACTTGAAAACAGTCATTTTTATCAGTTTTTTCGGAGCCTTCACCACGTTTTCATCTTTTGCCTTCGATACGGTCAGGTTCATAAATGAGTTGCGGCTGATTCACGCCTTTGGTAATATCTTACTGCATAATGTCTGCGGTTTCGTCGGCGTAATAGTAGGCCTGACTATCGGTAAATACTTTTAATGGGAAATAATCTACTTTTCCGTTCTCTTTCAGCTCGCTTCGCTACCGCTGCTCTTTTCCATTCGCAAAAAGCTCAATATAAAAACCTCTGGTTAATTTTGACTTTTTCTGATAAAATATTGCCGCACTGAAAATTCTGTTTAAGGATTAGCGATGAAACTGACTTTTCACGGGGCCGCGGGCGAAGTTACCGGCTCGGCTCACATTGTAACAATTAACGGGAAAAACATTCTTTTGGACTGCGGCCTGTTTCAGGGCAAAAGAAAGGAAGCGTTCGAGAAGAACCGCAATTTCCTCTTCGACCCTGCCAAAATCGATGTGATGCTGCTCTCGCACGCCCATATGGACCACAGCGGCAATGTCCCGACCCTCATCAAAAACGGATATAAGGGCAAAGTGTACTGCACCGATGCCACCGCCGATTTATGCGAAATAATGTTTCAGGACTGCGCCCACATCCAGACTTACGATGTTGAGTACGTCAATAAAAAGCGTCTCCGGCAGGGCAAGGCCCCGTTCGAGCCGTTATATACCGCTGAAGATGCCGATAAGGCGATGCAGCATCTTGAGCCTGTCCCTTATTCCAAACCTTTCAAAATTTTCGACGATGTCGAGGTCTGTTTTCACGATGCCGGCCATATTTTAGGCTCCGCATTTACGGAAATAAATTTCAGGGAGAACGGCAGTACAAAAAAACTTATGTTCACCGGCGACATCGGCCGCCGCGACATCCCGATTCTAAAAGACCCTGTCGTTATAAAGGATATCGATTATTTAATAACTGAAAGCACTTACGGCGACCGCAAACATCCGCCCGCCGAAGATGTCAAAGCCGCCCTGAAAGAGGTCGTCGATAAAATCTGCCAGACTAAAGGAAAGCTGATTATCCCCGCCTTCAGCGTCGGCCGAACCCAATACCTTGTTTATCTGCTGAACAAGCTCTATACCGAGGGCAAAATCGAACCGCTGCCGGTTTATGTCGATTCACCTCTGTCCAGCGCAGCGACCAAAATTTACACAAAGCACAGAGAATGCTGGGACTCGGCTGCGGTGGAGTTTCTGATTGACGGCCGCAAGCCTTTCGATTTCGAGACCCTGCGGTACACCGAGGACGTCGAGGAGTCCAAATCCTTAAATAACATACCCGGCCCGATGATTATCATTTCCGCATCCGGAATGTGCGAAGCGGGCCGAATCCTTCACCATTTAAAGAACAATATAACCGACCCGAAAAACATCGTTTTGATTGTCGGCTATATGGCCCAAAACACCCTTGGCCGCCGGATTGCCGAGCATCAAAAAGAGGTCAAGGTCTTCGGCACGCCCATGCCGCTCGAGGCCGGAGTTGACGAAATTGCCGCCTTGAGCGCCCACGCCGACCAGTTCGAGATGCTCGATTATTTCGGCAAATGCGGCGCATCGCACATCGAGCACGTTTTCTGTGTCCACGGCGAGCAAAACGCCCTCGAATTCTTCTCCGACAGGCTCCTCGATGCCGGTATGAAAAACGCCCATATCCCCTCGCCAGACCAGACTTTCGAACTATAGCCTTTTTTGAATTTACTTGCAAAAAAGCGGTCTATTTTGTAGACTCTTTTGTCTTATTGCCAACGTAGCTCAACGGTAGAGCTCCGGTTTTGTAAACCGGGGGTTATCGGTTCGAATCCGATCGTTGGCTTTCTTTGTTTTTTACAGGGGAAAACAATTGCAAACTGATGAGAATAATATGTCCAAAACTCCCGCGCCGGAGCCGAAATATAACAGGTGCGGATTTCGCATAAAAATTATAACTCCTGCCGCCGTTATCAGACTTGCCGTATTTGCTTTGTTTCTTATGATAATATGTGTCTTGGGATATTATTTAATGATAAGAATGCCTGGAAAAAGTTATAGCGGGCCATTACCCGCCTTAACGAACGAACAAATATTGATAAGAGACGGTCTCGTTCGTGATGTCAATAAACTTGCCGGCGAAATAGGCGAACGCAATATCTGGAACTATAAGCGGTATCTTGCCGCAGCCGACTTCATAGAAGATTGCCTTGTTCGAGCCGGTTACAAAGTCCGCCGGCAGGAATACGAAGTCGAGAAGAAAACTTGTTATAACATCGAAGCCGAGAGGCTGGGAACAAAGTATCCTGAACAGATAATAGTTATCGGCGCACATTACGATTCGGTGTATGGAACTGTCGGCGCCAATGATAACGCCTCCGGCGCAGCGGCTGTGCTTGCGCTGGCCCGTTATTTTGCCGGCGTCGAGAATGTCCGCACATTGCGTTTCGTACTTTTTGTCAATGAAGAACCTCCTTTTTATCACACAGACAAGATGGGCAGTATGGTCTATGCCAAACGCTGCCGGACGAACGGCGATAACATTATTGCTATGCTGAGTCTTGAAACTATCGGCTATTATAGCGACGAGCCGGGGAGCCAGAAATATCCGTTTCCATTTAATCTGGCATATCCCTCAACGGGCAATTTTATCGGCTTTGTCAGTAATTTGGGCGATTCCCGGAAACTTCTGCATACTGTTATCGGTTCATTTCGCAAAAACTGCCAATTCCCATCGGAAGGAGGCGCTATCCCTGAAATTGTAGCGGGTATTAACTGGTCGGACCATTGGTCGTTCTGGCAGTATGATTATCCCGCTATTATGGTTACCGACACAGCTCCATTTCGCTATAAGTACTATCATAGTCCTTATGATACACCGGACAAAATCGACTATGACCGGACGGCAAGGGCGGTCTCCGGCCTCCAAAGCGTTATTGCCGAACTCGACAGCCGGGGGGATGTAGTCTATTTTCGCTAAAAAGACCGGTAAAAGGCCAAATCTTTACTTGACCGTCTCGGATTGGAATATATATAATTATCCGTTTCCTGCATCCGGAAATTTTATGGAGAAGCAATGGTAAAAAGAGCTATTGAGAAAGCGAAGGCACTTGTTGCTGCGATGGAGTATATCCGTCTTTTTCGCGGCAAAATCGTTGTTGTCAAGCTCGGCGGAAGCGTTCTTGACGACCTCAATCTGCGCAAAAAGCTGCTGACCGACGTTGTCTTTATGGCTACTGTCGGCATACAGCCGGTCCTCGTCCACGGCGGCGGGAAAGCAATCACCAAAGCGATGAACGAATCCGGCCTCGAGCCTCAGTGGGTCAACGGCCGCCGATATACCGATGAGCGGGCAATGGCAATCGTCGAGCACGTACTTGTCCACGATATGAACGCCTCGATTTGCGAAACAATAAAGCACCTCGGCTGTGATGCGATGGGTATGCACTCGCTCAGCAGTTGCGTTCTGTTCGCAGAGCCTCTGCGCTATACCGATTCACAGGGTAGAAAAATCGACCTCGGCCTCGTCGGCGAGGTAAAAACCGTCAACAGCACCTTGCTCAAAACCCTTTGCGCAAGCGGAACGATTCCGGTTATCGCGCCCGTAGCTATCGACCGCGCAGGCGGAAAGCTCAACGTCAACGCCGACAGCGCAGCAGGCAAAGTCGCCGCCGCTATTGAAGCCGAAAAATTTGTCTCCGTCAGCGATACGAACGGAATTTTAAAGGACATCAACGACACCGACAGCGGCATCGAAAGCGCAACCGAAGCGGAAATAAAGCAGATGATTGAGTCCGGCGTGATAAACGAAGGTATGCTGCCAAAAGTCGAGGCCTGCCTGCTTGCTCTCGACGGCGGCGTAAAAAAAGCTCATATAATCGACGGCCGAATCCAGCACTCGCTGCTTTTGGAAATCTATACAGAAGAAGGCGTCGGCACGCAGATAGTTAAATAGGAATAAAAATGAACACTCAGGATGTAATCAAATTGTTCGACCAGTATGTTATCGCCAATTACGGCCGACTGCCGCGAGTTATCGACCGCGGTCAGGGCAGCTATATATATGATACGGACGGCAATAAAATCCTCGATATGTTTCCCGGCTGGGCGGTAAGCGGTATCGGCCACTGCCACCCCAAAGTCGTAAAGGCAATCCAGACCCAGGCCGGCAAGCTATTGCATATGGACAATACTTTTTATACCGAGCTGCAGGGCAAACTTGCAAAGCTGCTCAGCGAGCGCGCCTTCGGCGGCAAGAGCTTCTTCTGCAACAGCGGCGCAGAGGCCAACGAAGCGGCGCTGAAACTTGCCCGAATCCACACGCCGAAGGGAAAATATAAATACATCACTACTCTGGGCGGTTTTCACGGCCGGACGTTCGGTGCGATGGCTGCCACCGCTCAGCCTAAAAAGTTTGAAAACTTCCAGCCTGTAGTTCCCGGCTTTGTCTATGTCCCGTTTAACGACATCGCCGCACTGGAGAAAGCATTTGACGATGAGGTTGCCGCCGTGATGATTGAGCCGATTCAGGGCGAAGGCGGAATTAACGTCGCATCGCCGGAATATATGAAAGCCATTCGTCAGCTTTGCGATAAAAATCAGGCTGTTATGATACTTGACGAAGTTCAGACGGGTATGGGCCGTACCGGCAAATGGTTCGGCTATCAGCATTACGATGTCGTTCCCGATATTATCACTTTGGCCAAGGCGCTCGGCGGAGGCGCAGCGATTGGCGCAATGATGGCAAAGCCGAATGTTGCCGCTTCGCTCGTGCCCGGCACCCACGCCTCGACTTTCGGCGGGAACTGTCTGGCCTGCGCGGCAGGTATCGCCGTGATTGAAGCGATTGAAGAAGAAAATCTGCTCGAAAACGCCGCCAAAATCGGGCGGTATGCCGCTGATAAGCTCAACGCTTTAAAATCGAAGCACACAATAATCGACTACGTTCGCGGCAAAGGGCTTATGCTCGGCATCCAGCTCAAAGCCGCCGGTGCAGATATCGTCAGCAAATGTCTCGAAAACGGCCTGCGGATAAACTGCACGCAGGATATCGTCCTCCGCTTTATGCCCGCGATGAACGTTGCAAAAGATGAAATTGACAAGGCTGTTGATATTCTCGATAATGTTTTAAATAATATCAGTTAGGGTTACAGAGCCCAAGCGATAGCGCAGGGAGTTTAAATGAAAGATTTTCTTTCCATAAGCAGCTGCTCGACTGATGAGCTTGTTGAATTGCTCGATTTGAGCGATACGCTCAAGAAATACTACAAAAAAGGCAATCGGGACCTTTGCCTTGCCGGCAAGAGTCTGGTTATGCTCTTCGAAAAGCCGTCTCTCCGAACGCGGATGAGTTTCCAGATTGCTATGAGCCAGCTTGGCGGCAGTCCTATTTATGTAAAACCTGAAGACATCGGCGGAATCGGAAAACGAGAACCCCTTAAAGATATGGCCCGCGTCCTCGACCGCTATGCAAACGGCATTATGGCCCGAACATTCGCGCACGAAACGGTTATCGAACTTGCCGAATTCGCCGAAATTCCCGTTATAAACGCCCTTACCGACTGGTCGCATCCCTGTCAGGCGATGGCCGACATTATGACTATTCGCGAACATTTCGGAAAACTGGCCGGCGTAAAAATTGCCTACGTCGGCGACGGTAACAATGTCGCCCGTTCTCTTGCCTTCGGCTGTGCAAAGCTCGGTATGAAAATCGTCATCGCCTCGCCAAAAGGCTATGAGCTTGACAAAAAATCTATTGACCGCACAAATGAAATTACCGCCGGCACAACCACGCAAAGTAATAATCCTCACGATGCCGTAAAGGGCGCTGATGTTATTTATACCGATACCTGGATTAGTATGGGGCAGGAAGACGAGAAGCAGAAACGCATCGCCGATTTTCAGGGCTTTGCCGTAGATGCAAAACTTCTTGCCGATGCCCCGAAAGCAAAAATTATGCACTGTTTGCCCGCTTATCGCGGCTATGAAATATCCGATGAGGCTATGGAATCTGAAAATTCAATCGTCTTCGACGAGGCCGAAAACCGCCTGCATTTCCAGCGCGCATTATTGAAAAAACTTTTGAGTTAACTTATGACAAAACATAGAGTTATAATTGGCAATTCGAGACAAATGACTGAACTGGCCGATAAGTCTATTCAGCTTGTTATCACCTCGCCGCCTTACTGGCAGTTAAAAGATTACGGTAATGGTGGCCAGATAGGTTTTGACGATACTTACGAAAACTACATAAACAATCTTAACCTTGTATGGAATGAATGTTACAGAGTTTTAGAGGATGGTTGCAGATTGTGTATAAACATCGGCGACCAGTTTGCAAGGTCAGTTTATTATGGTAGATATAAAATAATTCCAATCCGTACCGAGATAATCAAATTCTGCGAAACAGTCGGTTTTGATTATATGGGGGCGATTATCTGGCAAAAAGTAACAACTTGTAATACCACTGGCGGTGCCACAATAATGGGTTCTTTCCCATATCCGCGAAATGGCATTATCAAAATTGATTATGAATTCATTTTGATTTTCAAAAAACCAGGTACAAGTAAAAAAGTATCTGAAAACGTCAAAAAAAAATCAAAGCTTACAACAGAAGAATGGAATCAGTATTTTACAGGACATTGGAACATTCCTGGCGAAAAGCAAAATGGACACTTAGCTATGTTTCCCGAAGAAATCCCGAAACGGCTTATCAAAATGTTCAGCTTTGTTGAAGATACAATACTCGACCCATTTCTCGGCAGTGGAACAACCTCGCTGGCCGCAAAAAATCTTGAAAGAAACTCGATAGGATATGAAATAAACGCAGATTTTATATCTGTTATCAAAGAAAAACTTGGCTTAAAGGAAAAAGGTTTCTTTGATAAACTTAATTTTGAACTTGCGCAAAACAGAGAAGATAAAATTGACTGGAAACAAGAAATAAATAAACTGCCTTATATTTTTAAAGACCCAGTAAAATTTGACAAGAAAATTGACCCGCGAAAATTGCAATTTGGCTCTAAAATCAATGGCGACAGTCAAAAAAGGCAGGACTATCACTCCGTAAAAGAAGTTATTTCTCCTACAGAGCTTGAACTTGAAAATGGCTTGAAAATTCGACTGATAGGTATAAAAGAAAAGGCCGAAAAAAAAGCCCAAGCCATTGAATTTTTACAGTCGAAGACAAAAGGCCAGAAAGTTTTTATGAAGTTCGGCCATGTTAAACATGATAATCAAAATAATTTATTGTGTTATTTATATCTGCAAAATAAAACTTTTATTAATGCGCACTTGGTAAAAGAGGGGTTAGCCTCCACTGATGGCGAAACTAATCTCAGATACAAAAAAAGTTTACATAATTGAAAGGTTGTATCGAGGATGAAAACATGTTCAAAAAACTTCGGCAAAAAAGAGAAAGTACTAAACTATGCCTGTCAGACTTACCAGTTATCAAGACCTAATAAGGTCGGAGCTGTAATGTCTTTGATTAGAGAATGTCAGCCTAAAACCATAGAAGAATGGGGAAAATGGTATTTGGAAAACGCTCACACTGATGGTAAAAATCCTGCCAAAGTTACAAAAGAAGTTCTCAAAGAGCTTGGCGAGAGATTATATGTCAAAATTAAGGAAATAGTTATCCCGGAATGGCAGGAAGCTTTTAATCAATTAACGCTACAGGATTGTATTGATTATATATACAACCTGACAGTCAACAGGACTTATGATGGATTCAACAGAGAAAAATCTGTTGTAACGGATAATCTGGAAAAAGAATTTCCAGAAGTTAAGTTTGTAGAATCTGACCCTCAGCTTGACCATGCCGGCGATATTGATTATTTGGGTTGGGTGGGTGATAAGGCATTTGGAATACAAATAAAACCAGTTACTGCTAAGGCAAATTTTGGCAACTATTCTCCTTCTGAAAGGATGAAAGCAAGTTTTAGAGAGTTTGAGAAAAAATATGGCGGAAAAGTATTTATTATTTTCAGCATCGATGATAAAATTAAAAACGAAGAGGTTTTAAGAGAAATCAGGGACGAAATAAAACGGTTAAGTAATAAATGAAGAGAAGAATTCTCGTCGCTACAACTAACCCCGGCAAACTGAAAGAAATTTCAGAGATGCTCGACTTCGATGTCGATTGGGTTTCTCTTTCCGATTTTTCTGATATAAAAGAAATCGTAGAGGACGGCAAAACCTTTGCCGAAAACGCACGCAAAAAAGCCCTCGGCTACGCAAAACAAACCGGCCTTTGGACGCTCGCCGACGATTCCGGTTTGGTTGTCGATTTCCTCGGCGGCGCACCCGGCGTAAAAAGTGCAAGATTTAGTGGCGAAAAAGAAGAAAACAGAACCCTCCTCGACCATAAAAATATGGCAAAACTTTTATCTTTGCTTAAAGATGTCCCTAAAGAAAAAAGAACAGCAAGATTTGTTTGCTGTCTTTGTCTGGCAAGTCCCGAAAAAGTTTTGATTGAAACAGAAGGTAAACTTGAAGGAGTTATCGCTGAAAACCAGGCCGGCTCCAACGGCTTTGGCTATGACCCCGTCTTTTTTGTGCCGGCTCTGGACAAGACTGTCGCCCATCTCACTTCGGCAGAAAAAAACGAAATCTCTCATCGCGGCAGCGCGGTCGGGAATCTAAAACCTCTGCTTGAAAAATTGTTAAAGCTTAAAGTGCGTACGGACTAAACGGGTAAATCAAAGGCGTTGAAAATTCTATCTCGCTGCTGCCCATCAGTATTGTCAGGGCAAGCAGTATTGCTACCCCGGCCATCAGCACGACTGCCGCCCAGAACATTCGGCTGTGAACCATTTTGTCGGACAACGACATTATATTGTGTTCCCACAGGCGAAATTTCGCATTCAGCAATCTCATATCGTGTGCTATATGCATTTTCAGCCCTCCTAAAATGCCGCCATATCTCTATTAAATCTTACGAAATACGCGGCAGGGGCGTTCTAAAAAACCGTAAAAAATTGTCCATTAACCCCAAAGTCCCCTATAAAATCCCTTTTTTCTTGACAATATCCATTTTGGTATGTATTTGTCCTTATCTTATGGCAAAAACGACTTATTCAAAAAGCTCGGCAGCGAAAAATCTTGTTATCGTAGAATCTCCGGCCAAGGCCAAAACCATTAACAAATATCTCGGCTCAGACTTCACGGTCCAGGCCTCGATGGGCCACGTCCGCGACCTTCCCAGAGGAGAACTCAACGTCGATATAGAAAACGACTTCAAACCGACTTACGAGGTATTACCTGGTAGAAAAAAACTCGTCAGCTCCTTGAAGGCCACCGCAAAAAATTGCAAAAGATTATATCTTGCCACAGACCTTGACAGAGAGGGCGAAGCCATCGCCTGGCATCTGTCCCAAGTCCTTGGCGTGCCGGAGGAAAAAACAAATCGTGTAATTTTTAACGAGATAACAAAAAAAGCAATTGAGCAGGCCTTTGCCAATCCAGGCAAAATTGACATCGACAAGGTAATGGCCCAGCGGGCTCGGCAAATCCTCGACAAAATCATTGGTTATCAGATTTCGCCGCTACTGTGGAAGAAAATCGCCTGGGGACTGTCTGCCGGCAGAGTGCAGTCCGTCGCCGTCAAGATGATTGTCCAGCGGGAGCGCGAAATCCGCGCCTTTGTCCCCGTCGAATACTGGCTCATCCCCGCAATATTTACTAACCATATCGATAAACGAAAAGAATATACCGACCAATGGCAGAAATTTCAGAGCCCAAGCGACAGCGACGGGAGTTCTAAAGGCCCGACCATTGCCAAACAAAACGAATGGTTCGCCAAACACAGCGCGTTTCTTGCCGAGCTTTCGACCGTAAACGGCAAGACTTTTTCCGCCGACAGCGCCGCCGACGCACAGAAAATATATAACGCCCTCAAGGACGCCGATTTTGTTATCGGTAATATTCAGGTAAAAAGCTCGACATCTCGTCCTGCTCCGCCGTTTATCACTTCGACGCTTCAGCAGGCCGCCGCAAATCGTCTCGGCTTTGCCGCAAAACGCACGATGCGCATCGCCCAGCAGTTATACGAAGGTATCGACCTCGGCTCGATGGGGACGCTCGGCCTTATTACGTATATGCGAACAGACAGCACGCACCTTTCGCCCGAAGCCATTAACGATGCGAGAAAATATATAGGCAATAATATCGGCGCCCAGTACGTTCCCGAAAAACCCAACTTCTACGCCTCCGGCAAAAACGCCCAGCAGGCCCACGAAGCTATCAGGCCGACCGATGTCGATATCGTTCCCGATGAAATTAAATCTTTGCTCTCCGATGAGCAGTATAAATTATATCAGCTCATCTGGCGAAGGTTCGTCGCTTCGCAGATGGCCGCCGCGAAATGGGACACTACGACCCTCGAAATTTCCGCCGACACTGCCGTCGGAAAATGTATCTACAAAGCTCAGGGCAGGGTTCTCGTCTTTGACGGCTTTACAAAAATCTGGCACACAGGCTCCGCAGAGCAGCAGTTGCCGTCGTTAAAGCAGGGCGATAAATTAGCCCCTATCGACATCAGGGCAGACCAGCATTTTACCAAGCCGCCTGCCAGATACAACGAAGCATCGCTCGTAAAGGCGCTTGAAAAGGAAGGCATCGGCAGCCCGAACACTTACGCCTCGATTATCAGCACCATTCAGGACCGCCGTTATGTCGAGCAGCTCGACAGACAGTTCCATACCACCGACATCGGCGAGGTCGTAACCGACAAGCTCGAAGAATTCTTCCCCAAGATTATGGATATGGCTTTTACAAGATATATGGAATCCCAGCTCGACAAAATCGAAGAGCAGCATCTCGATTGGCTCGCCGTCTTGAATGAATTTTACGGCCCGTTCAAAAAGGACCTTAAAATCGCCGGCGAACAGATGGAGCACGCAAAGGCCGAGACGACTCCGAGCGAATATTCCTGCCCGAAATGCGGCAAGCCGCTTGTCTATCGTTTCGGCAAGAACGGGAAATTCTTGAGCTGTTCCGCTTATCCGGACTGCAAGTTCGCAAGTCCCTGCGACAAAGAGGGCAAAATGGTCGTCGATGAGGTTACCGAGCACAAGTGTCCTAATTGCGGCAAGCCTATGGTAAAAAAGCGCAGCCGGTTCGGCGTCTTTCTGGGCTGTTCCGATTATCCGACCTGCAAGACGGCACAGCGTATTGATAAGGATGGCAATATTGTTCCGCCCAAAGCTCCTCCTGAGCCGACGGGTTTGAAGTGTTATAAATGTAAGGAGGGTGAGCTTGTAATTCGTCAGAGCAAAAAAGGCCCTTTCCTCGGCTGCAATAAGTTTCCAAGGTGCAGGACGATTATCAGCATCAAGAATTTGGACAAATTGAAGGACTTGCAGTCAAAAGGTGATTGGCCGCCTTCGAGTTGGGAAAAGGCCGACGAACTGCTCGGCAGAACAAAAAAAGGTGCCCCCAAAAAACCTTCCAAAAAGAAGCCATCCAAGAAGGTTTAACCTGTGAAAATATGATGGAAAGCTTGAAGATGAGATATAAACCGGCTTATACGAGATACGAAAAAATGAAATACAACCGCTGCGGACGAAGCGGATTGATGTTGCCCGCTGTTGCGCTTGGATTGTGGCATAACTTCGGCGGCGTAGACAAATTTGAAATCAGCAGAGTGATGGTATGCCGAGCATTTGATCTTGGCATTACTCATTTTGACCTCGCCAATAATTATGGTCTGCCGGCCGGCTCGGCGGAATACAACTTCGGCAAAATACTCAAGCTCGATTTGGCCAAACACCGTGATGAAATGATTATCTCAACAAAGGCCGGTTATTTGATGTGGCCCGGACCGTATGGCGAGTGGGGCTCAAGAAAACACCTCTTGGCCAGTATAGACCAGTCTCTCAAGCGTCTTGGGCTTGATTATGTCGATATTTTTTATTCACACAGATTCGACCTGAATACCCCTTTGGATGAGACAATGTCCGCTCTTGATACAGCCGTTAAACAAGGAAAAGCTCTTTATACGGGAATCTCGAACTATGGGCCCGACCAAACCATAGAAGCAGCAAAGATTCTACGACAACTCGGCTCATCCTGTCGGGTCCATCAGCCCAATTATTCGATGTTAGACCGTTGGGTAGAAAAAGACCTGTTAGATATTCTCGAAAAGGAGGGAATCGGTTGTATATGCTTCTCACCACTGGCACAAGGGTTATTGACGGACAAATATCTTAAGGGTATTCCCAGAAACAGCAGGGCTGCAAAGCCGTATGGCTTTCTCAAACGCGAACAGGTTACCGAGCAGGTATTGAAAAAAATTGGTGCCTTGAATACAATTGCCCACAAACGCGGCCAAACGCTCGCTCAGATGGCCATTGCCTGGGTATTACAGGATAAGCGAATTACTACGGTACTGATAGGGGCTAGTAGGGTCGAACAGGTCGAACAGAATATCTCTGCTCTGAATAACCTCCAATTCATTGCTGAGGAGCTTGAACAAATCGAGAAAATCTTAAATAACGATTAAAAACTCGACCGAAGCAAGGTAGGATTTAACATTCATAATAGTTTTTATGCCTAAAGATTATTTTTATGTGCCTAAAAATTGCGATGCATACTTATTAGTTTCACTGAAAGAGAAAAAATAGGTTGCCATTTCGCCTGATAAGTATAGAATGAAGTGTTCTATAGTATTGTGGTATTAGTATGTATAGTTTGGTTTAATTTTGCAACGTTTTATAAAATAAAAGGTTAAATTCTAAATCCTAATATCTAAATCCTAAACAATATCAAATTACCAAAGTCTGAAAATAACCCAAACAGGTTGTTTTGGACATTTAATCATTTATATTTAGGATTTAGGATTTCGTGCTTCGGATTTCAGTACGATTTTTGGGGAAATCGTGCTGCAGTAATTTTAACAGGTTATAGGAGTTGTTATGAAGTCTAATAAGGTAATGATTGACGGCAATACAGCAGCGGCACACGTAGCTCACGCGACAAATGAAGTTATTGCTATTTATCCGATAACGCCCAGCTCGAATATGGGCGAAATGGCCGATGCCAAGTCGGCGGCGGGCGAAACAAATATCTGGGGCACGATTCCGAGTGTTACAGAAATGCAATCCGAAGGCGGAGCCAGCGGCGCTGTTCACGGCGCACTTGCGGCAGGGGCATTGACTACAACATTTACCGCATCACAGGGACTTCTGCTGATGATTCCGAATATGTATAAAATCGCGGGCGAACTTACGCCGACGGCATTTCACGTCTCGGCAAGGTCGCTTGCCTGTCAGGCACTTTCAATATTCGGCGACCATTCGGACGTTATGGCCTGCCGTCAGACAGGTTTTGCGATGCTCTGCTCCGGAAGCGTTCAGGAAGTAATGGACCTTGCCCTTATCGCTCAGCAATCGACGCTCAAAACCCGTGTGCCTTTCCTGCATTTCTTCGACGGGTTCAGAACGAGCCACGAAATACAAAAAGTTGACGAAATCAATTTTGACCAGATGAGACAGATGATTGACGATGAACTTGTGCGGGCACATAAGCAAAGAGCATTAAGTCCCGACCGTCCGCAAATTAGCGGCACAAGCCAAAATCCGGACGTTTATTTTCAGGGACGCGAGACAGTAAATAAATATTATCTTGCGATACCTGCGATTGTCGAAGAAACGATGCGTAATTTCGAAAAAATCGTCGGCAGAAAATACAACCTCTTCGATTATGTCGGCGCACCCGATGCCGAGAAAATCATCATTATTATGGGTTCGGGGGCCGAGACGGTTCACGAAACAGTCGAATATCTCGTCTCCAAAGGCGAGAAAGTCGGCGTTTTGAAGATAAGACTGTTCAGGCCTTTCAGCAACAGGCATTTTATGGCCGCTATTCCGAAGACCGTTAAGAAAATTGCGGTTCTGGACAGGACAAAAGAGCCCGGTTCGCTCGGCGAGCCTTTGTATCTCGATGTCAGAACAGGAATCGGAGAGGCAATGGCGGATAAATACGCTCCGTTTGCCGATTATCCGCTGGTGCTCGGCGGCAGATACGGACTTGGCTCAAAGGAATTTACTCCATCAATGGCGAAAGCGGTATTCGATAACCTCGACGCGAAAGAGCCAAAGAATCATTTCACGGTCGGTATTAACGACGATGTAACAAACAGCAGTTTAGCCGTCGATGATTCGTTCATCATACCGCAGGAAGGTCTTTATAAGGCGATGTTTTTCGGGCTCGGCTCGGACGGTACGGTCGGCGCGAACAAGAACTCGATTAAAATCATCGGCGATTTGACCGACAATTACGCGCAGGGCTATTTCGTATATGACTCGAAAAAAGCCGGCGCAAAAACAGTTTCCCATCTTCGGTTCGGCAAAAATATCATTCGCAGACCTTACCTGATTCGTCAGGCTGATTTCGTCGCCTGCCACAATCCGAGCTTCGTCGAAAAATACGATATGCTTGCCACTATCAAAGACGGCGGAACATTTTTACTTACCAGTATGCACAGCAAAGATGAAATATGGGACACTTTGCCGCAGGAACTTCAAAAACAGATTATAGATAAGAAACTCAGATTCTACTGTATCGATGCGATTTCAATCGCGCAAAAACTCGGACTCGGCGCCAGAATCAACACGATTATGCAGGTTGCGTTCTTCAAAATCAGCAATATCATCCCGCTCGAAAAATCTGTCGAGGCCATAAAGAAAGCCATAGAAAAGAGTTACGGCAAAAAGGGACAGAAGATTGTGGATATGAACAACGCCGCCGTCGATGCGGCTTTGAGCGAAGTTTACGAAGTGAATGTGCCTGCTTCTGTTACGAGCAAAACGGCTATGCCGCCTGCCGTGCCGAACGATGCGCCGCAATTTGTAAAAGAAGTTATCGGCGAAATCATAGCCGACAGAGGCGATGCGATACCGGTAAGCAAGATGCCCGCCGACGGCAAATTCCCGTCTGCGACAACGCAGTATGAAAAAAGAAATATCGCTGTCGATATTCCTGTATGGGAACCAGATGTTTGTATTCAGTGCGGCCAGTGTTCGCTTGTTTGTCCGCACGCCACGATACGAGTAAAGAATTATGACAAGAAATATCTCGACAAAGCGCCGAGGACTTTCAAATCCGCCGACTCGAAAGGCAAAGAATTCGAAGGTATGAAATGGACGGTGCAAATCGCACCTGAAGATTGTACCGGCTGCGGAAACTGCGTTATGGTATGTCCGGCTCAGCAGAAAGACGCCGAGAAGAAACCGACCGGTAAGAAAGCAATCAATATGGCTCCGCAGGAACCGCTGCGGGCGCAGGAAAGAGAAAACTATGAGTATTTCCTGTCGATTCCCAATACAGACCCTGCTCTTTACAAGCTCAATACGGTAAAAGGCAGCCAGCTTGCCCAGCCGCTATTCGAATATTCCGGTGCCTGTGCGGGCTGCGGCGAAACGCCTTATGTAAAACTGCTCACGCAGCTTTTCGGCGACAGGGCTTTAATCGGCAACGCTACGGGCTGTTCGTCGATTTACGGCGGAAATCTGCCTACGACACCTTATTCTATCAGACCTGACGGCAAAGGACCTGCCTGGAGCAACAGCTTATTCGAAGATAATGCTGAATTTGCGATGGGTATGAGACTGGCAGTCGATAAGTTTAAAGAATTCGCACTCGAGCAGCTCGATATAGTAGCCCAAAAAGGCTGTGTTGAAAAAACCTTCGCCGATGAACTTCGCCAGACCGCGCTCGCAAACGACCCATCGCAGGTTGAGATTGAAAAACAGCGGGTCAGGGTCGCGAAATTAAAAGAATTTTGCAGCAAGAGTAAATGTGCCGAGTGCAGCCAGCTTTTGAGCGTTGCGGATTATCTTGTCCGCAAGAGCGTCTGGGCACTCGGCGGCGACGGCTGGGCTTACGATATAGGTTACGGCGGACTTGACCACGTCCTTGCAAGCGGCAGGGATGTCAACGTCCTTGTGCTCGATACGGAAGTTTATTCCAACACCGGCGGACAGATGTCGAAATCTACGCCTCGTGCCGCGGTCGCACAATTCGCGGCAGGCGGAAAACCGGTCGCCAAAAAAGACCTCACAATGCTCGCGATGACTTACGGGAGTATTTATGTCGCAAAAATCGCGCTCGGCGCAAGTCCGGTTCAGGCGGTCAGGGCGTTCGTCGAGGCCGAAAATTATAACGGGCCTTCGCTGATTGTCGCTTATTCGCACTGCATCGCGCACGGATTTAATCTTCTTAACGGCTATGAACATCAGAAACAGGCCGTCGCCAGCGGATATTGGCCTTTGTACAGATATAATCCTGCTTTAAAGGCCGAAGGCAAAAACCCGCTGCAGCTCGATTCCAAAGCTCCGACGGTAAACTTTGCCGATTATGCGTACAGCGAAAACAGATATCGCACACTAAAAGGTTCCAATCCGGAAAGAGCGGCTGAGCTTATGAAACTCGCAACTCAGGATGTCGCAGAGAGATTCAATCTGATTCAGCAGCTCGCAAATCTCCAGTGCGGCGAATGTCAAAAAACCGAATCGAAAGAATAGACAAGTCTATACTTTTAAGTCGAATCATATTATCGGCGCAGCGAAGACTAAAATTTTTGCTGTGCCGATAATTTTTTTAAGAAAATCAAATTGGCACTCTAATCGGCATCATCACCCCCTAAAATTCGATTTTAGCGATAATCTGTATCAAAAAAACAGAATAGATAAAATTTTCTGTTAATTTGACGATGTGCCAAATTAACAGAGTGCCATTTCGGTTTTTCACTGTCGAAGCCGAGAGCCAAAAAAATTATTGACGCTATTATTATTAGACAGTTAGAGTTCCTACGGAAGAAGATTTGGCAGGGCATTTTGTCCGGTCGGCAAATCGCTTTTTAAAAAGTTAAAGAAAAAACTGTGGGACTATCTGAATTTCAGGAGAGCAAAAATGAATTATCGAAAATTCCGTACTTTCAGACTTTCGGCGGTGTGTTTAATCCTGCTGTGCAGCGCGGCAATAACATCGGCGATGCCCTATTGGTGTCCGGATTTGGCGGGCGGGGACGGATTTGTGAATTTTGCCGATTTTGCGGTATTGGCTGAAAACTGGCAAAAAACAGGTACCGGCCTCGGCGGCGACCTCGATGACAGCGGCTTTGTCGATGAAATCGACCTGCTTAGGCTCGCTTATTACTGGCTGACGGAATTCGAGTGGAAAAACGCTGATTTTAATTCCGACGGCATAGTCAATTTACTTGATTTTGCGATTTTAGCCGTGCCTGGCTCAGCGGTGCAGGCGAGGCAAACTGGAACGCTGACTGTGATTTTAATGATGACCAATTAATCGATATTATCGACCTTAAGCGATTTATAAAGCAGTGGCTGCGGCAGTTTCCTGATAATATTATTTACGTAGATGCCGGTGCGACTCCTGCCGGTGACGGAACGTCGTGGGAAACAGCGTTTATTTATCTTCAGGACGCTGTGGCCGCTGCCGAGGGGGGAACGCAAATATGGGTCGCGCAAGGTACTTACAGGCCGGACGAAAACAGCAGCCATCCGAACGGCACGTCATTGCGGACAGCGACATTCAAATTCCCGCAGGGTGTTGCCGTTTACGGAGGCTTTCCGCCCGGCGGGCTATGGGAACACCGCGAACCTAACTTATACCACACCATCCTTACCGGCGATATAGGCTATGAAGGCATTATAGGCGATAACTGCTATAACGTCATTACAGGCGCAAATGACGTGATATTGGACGGCTTTACAATCGCCGACAGCTATGCCAATACTTCCGGCAATTACGCCAGAGGCGGGGCAATCCATAACGATGACGTCAATAATATGACGGTCGCCAATTGCAAATTTCAAAACCATTACGCCCTATACGACGGCGGAGCGATCTATAATTACAAAAGTTCTATGTCGATTATTAACTGCGTCTTCAGCGACAATCGATGTGGAGACGACGGCGCAGGCGTTTATAACAGTAATAGCAGCACGACTTTAATAAACTGCGCATTTTTCAATAATAATGCCACTAACAGAGGCGGCGGAATATACAATTACCAAACGCCTGCGGAATTAATAAACTGCCTGTTTAAGGGGAATCACGCTCATACCAATGGCGGAGCGGCCTACAACAGCTATAAATCCGTAAAAATGACCAACTGCACCATCGTTGGCAACTCGGCGGGAGGCAATACCGGCGGCATTTATAACGCTTATTCCACGTCAAATATAGCTAACTGTATTGTCTGGGATAGCGGCATAGCGGTTTATAACCATAACAGCAACCCACAATATTTTATACAGCGATATCGAGGGCTGCGGCGGCAGCGGAACAGGCTGGGACCCAAATTTCGGCAAAGATGACGGAAGTAATGTCGATATTACCCCTGAGTTTGACGATGAATTTGCTCTACAATCGGCAAGCCCCTGCATAAACGCGGGCAAAAATTTGGCTCTGCCGCTCACGATAAAAACAGATATCAAAGGCAATGCCCGCTTTAACGATACTGTCGATATGGGTGCTTTCGAGTTCGGAAGGCTGAATTTAAGTCTCGATACCGACGGCGATGGTATGCCGGACTGGTGGGAATTCAGGTTCGGCCTTGCTCCGGACGATGCAAACGATGCCCAATTAGACCTTGACGGCGACGGCCTGTCGAACCTTAACGAGTATAAATATAACTGCGATGCGGCGTTTTTCGATACCGATAGCGATTTACTTCCGGACGGCTGGGAGGTATTATATCAGCTAAATCCGTTGATTTCAGACGTTATAGACGTCAATGGCGGTTATAATATCTATGCCGACAGCGATGATGACGGATTGGATACCCTGCAGGAAGTCGTTTTTGAAACACATCCGTTTGTCGCCGACAGCGACGGCGATGGCGTAAGTGACGGAGACGAAGTCTCGCAGGGCAGTCTGCCTATGGACGCCTCCGATTTGGGGCTGCCGCCTTCGGCGGATGAGGTTTGCGAGCTTAGATTAACCGTCGGCGACTGGAGCAACAGCAATTCGGAGCGGTATGATTTAGTCGTCGGGCCGATTACCCATCAGGCGACGAGGTTTGGCGTTGTGGAGACGAAAGATTACAAACAGTTCAGAGCCGGAAAACGATACGAGGTGCAGATTATCCATCGCGGCACAGACCCGTCGAAATGGTGGTTCCCGGCTAATGTGAAGGAAATTCTTGACACTGCCGTTGTTTTCTTATAGTTATTAAGAGTAAATAAAGGACTTATTATATGAGAAAACTAACTTATATTCTTGCAGCGGCGGTGTTGCTCGGCGGTTTGACAGGTTGTCAGCAGGAGCAAAAGGAAAATGCCGGTAAAATCGACGCACAAACCGGTCTAAGACTGTCTTGTGTCGTGGAGTTTTTACGCAGCGATGGCAGCAGGTATTTGACCGAGCAGAAGTGCGAAGTATCAGCAAATCCAAAGGCGATTAAGCTGACTGCGAAAGAGCCTTTCGGCGAAATCGCATGGTCGGTAAAGAACGGTGCATATTCTGTCCAAAAACCGCTGCCCAGCAAAGTTTTCGATAAAGACTTATACAGTCTGATGATGGACAAGGATATTGCCGCCGGCCTGCTCGAGCTTTATCTTGCAGGACTTAGAGAGCCGGCGAGCAAGGCAGGGAAAGAAATCTTGAAATTTCAGGGGCAGGTTTACGAACCTGCGGCCAAAATCGGCAGGGTCAATCTCTATCGTAATCAGCGAAGCGGAAAGCTCGACCTCGTAACGTCCGGCAGCGACAAACTCTACCTTATTAGTGGGTTTAATTATCAAAAAACCAAAGGGCAAAAGGGTTTTTACCCTTCTAAAATCGATATTTACAGCTATCGCAGCGATTTTGACAAGGAGCTTTTAGCTCAAATGAGCTGTTTTTTGGAGTAAATAAGGCCCGATAACACTTGTAAGTATATACTGAAAAAGGAATTTGGCGAACATTTCGAGCCGGGGGGTAGTATAAATACCATAATTTCACGATGACGGATAAATCATCGTTTGGCACTTCTTTTATAGAAGGTTGCTTCATAAGGAGTTATGAGTTCCACGGAGGGCGGTTTTAATTTAAGTACGGCAATATCTATTTTTACAGCCTATCGTGATTAAAAGCCGATATAAGTTTATATCTCATAATTTTTATACTATGAGGTTTTACAAGGTGTTATGACGTTAAGTATGCCTGTTTTTTGGCCGATAAAAATCACGGCCGCGAACTGGATTGCGGGTAGGTTTTCGACTCAGATTGACTCGCAAATGAAGGAAGATATATGACTAAAATAAACATAGGAAGTTTGCTGATAACTTCTCTATTGATAACGGGGATATTCTCCGGCTGCAGCAATGACCATCTTGACCCTTCGCAAATTGGCCGATTTAGGCCTGTTCCGGCTGTTAATGTGATTCTCGATACGCTCGGCGTTGCGGAAGAAAGCGCATCGGCTTACGAAGGGGCCGAGGACCCTCGTCCTGCAGATGTTGTCGCTTACGAGCAGGATTATGTGTTCAGTTCCGGCGATATCATAAGAATTACCATTTTTGAACTGCTTCAGGAAGGGGCGGCTTACGTTGATAATTATGCCGTAAACGAAAGCGGTAATATATCAATACCTGAAATCGGTCAGTTGCAGGCGGCGGAACTTACCGAATCGCAATTAGCGGATGAGATACGACAGTCGCTCTCGCCGGGTATTCTCAAAAATCCTTCAGTTACAGTTTCGCTTATCAGCTCTCAAAGCAGAGTCTTTACTATTCTCGGCGATGGCGTCTCAGCCCCGAACAGGTATGGAATACCTCGATACGATTTTCGCCTTCTTGATGCGCTCGCAACAGCGGGCTCTGCACGTCAATTCAATGTCAGCTACATTTACATAGCAAGGCGGCTGACAGGGCAGGAGCACCGAATAGAACAAGACGCGGGACTTTCGCTGCGTCCTGTCGAAGCCGGCGATGATTTTAACCGGTCGGATTCGATGCAGAAAGAATATAAACTGCCGGAAGAGATTGACGATAGTGAAATGCTCGAAGTTATCGAGCCGTCCATTATCTTTCCGGGCCAGCTCGTTATATCTTCGGCTGAAATGATAACGGAAAAGGAGCTTATAGACCTTGCCCGTCCCGAAGTAATAGCGAATGAAAAGCGGCAAAATCCGGATATAGCGGTTAGCAATACAATACCTCAACCGCAGCAGAGCAATACGAGGGTTGAATGGATATTTAAAGATGGAAAATGGGTGCCTGTTCAGGTCGGGATAGACGCTCAAGAACCGGCTCGTCGGGACGATACAGTCGCGAGAGTTCCGGAGATTCCGCAGCGCAGAGAGCAGCAGGTTCAATCTAAACCGCCTTTTGACAGACAGGCATTGCCAGAAAGCTATGGCTGGGAAGATATTCAAAGTGCAGGCGTTCAGAGCAGGGTTATTAGAATACCAAAAGATAAACTTTACGGCGGAGACCCGAGATATAATATTATAATAAAGCCCGGCGATACTATAACGGTTCAGCTTGATGTCGTAGGCGAGTTTTACGTTCTCGGCAATACGAATAATCAGGGCGTGATAAATCTTACCGGCAGGCCTATGACTCTTAAGATGGCGATAGCGGCTGCGGGCGGTCTGGGACCGCTTGCCTGGCCGAAGAAATGCGAGGTTATACGCAGAATAAGCGAGAACAAAGAAGCGATAGTGATGGTTGACCTTGAAAAGATTGCCAACGGCTCACAGCCAGACTTTTTTATTAAGCCTAACGACGTTATAAACGTCGGAACGCACGGCGTATCGAGATGGCTGGCAGTTCTTCGCAATTCGTTCAGGGCAACTTATGGCTTCGGGTTTATCTACGACCGTAATTTCGGGTATAGGTCTATGAGTCTTAGTGACCCAACGCTTTTGCTGAGGAATCCAGAATAGTTAATTTTAGTTTGAAAAAGGATTTTTTTAATGCAGGATGTTAACCGGTTTCGTACAGAAAACCAAACCTTATCGGAACAAGACATAAGCTGGGCAAGTCTTGGAGTGCATACGTATATAAAGTTGGCAATCATCGCAGCGGCGGTTTATGGTGTCTTTCATACCGAAATTTATTCTATAGTGTATCGCTGGATAAGCGACAGCAGTTGGTCGCACGGATTTCTCATTCCATTTTTCAGTTTGTATTTTATTAATCAGAAGAAAAAAGGGATACTAAGTCTTCAGCCAAGTACAAGCTATATAGGTTTTTTGCTTCTTATATTCTGCCTTGCATCCTATCCAATCATCGTTTTTGGCTATAAATTCGGTTATATAAAAGCATTAATGTTGATTCCGACTATTGGTGCGATAGTTCTGTTTATTGGCGGCTGGAAGTTAGTGAAATATACCTGGCTGCCCATTATTTATATTGTTTTTGCTATTCCGATACCCGCAAGGATTTATAACGACCTGACAATTCCTTTGAGGACACATGATGCCCAGATAGCCGCTGCGATTTTAAATTTTGTCAAAGGACTCGAAGCTAATGCGAGCGGCGTGGTGATAGATGTGGTTTATAAAGGTGTAAGGCTTGAGCCCGGCCTTGATGTAGCGGAAGCCTGCAGCGGAATGAGATTGCTGATGGCATTTCTTGCTCTCGGCGTTGCAATGGCATATCTGCATTATCGTCCAATATGGCAAAGGCTCGTTCTTCTTGCGAGTACGGTGCCGATAGCGCTTTTGTGCAATATTGCCAGGGTAACAACGACAGGTTTTATTTATATTCTCTGGGACCCGATGTATGCACAAGGTATATACCATGATATGCTCGGTCTTTTAATGCTGCCGCTGGCATTCGGATTATACGGCGGGCTGGCATGGTTTATGTCGAATCTTGTTGTCGAGGAAACTGTTCAGCAGGGAGTCGTTATTCGCAGAAAGGATTTGCCGGAAGAATGAAATCTTTTCTGAAAAATTATCTTCAGCCTTCTTTTCTGGTAAGCCTTGTTTGTCTTCTGGCAACAGCCGGGTTTATCAGTTATTATAAATCGCATCATGGTATTACGCTGATTAAGAAAGCTTTGCCGCTGAAGCAGTCGTTCGATGATTTCGATGAGAAACTGCTCGAACATTACAAAGTTTTAAAAAAATCAAAAATCGATAATCGTGATGTATTGGAATCGCTCGGAACAGAGGACTATTTGCAGTGGTTTATAGAAGATACGACCGCTGATATTATGAGCCCGACAAGAAATTGTTCTTTATTTATAACTTATTATACAGGCAACCCCGACCAAGTGCCGCATGTTCCGGAAGCCTGCTACGTAGGCGGAGGCAGCCAAGTAGTTCGTAGCTCTTCGGTTACTTTCGATTTGGGCGATGTAAAATTAGCCGGCGATGAGACAAAAATTCCGACTACCATGGTAACGTTTACGCAAAAAGCCGCAGAAATATGGCAGGGATCTGCGGAATTTCCGGTTATTTATTTTTTCAAGGTCAACGGTATGTATAAAGGTCATCGAACCGCCGTTAGAATCGCGTTGGGCGACCTGGTAAATGAGCATTCATATTTTTCCAAAGTTGAGTTGAAGTTTTTTAATGCAAGGGGTATATATCCCAATCAGCAGCAGTCTATCGAAGCTGCCCAGAAATTGCTGAAAGTTCTGTTGCCCGTTCTGGAAAAAGATTATTGGCCGGACTGGCAGTAGGTTAATTGGTCATAAACTTATTTTTATAAAAGGATTATAAAATGGCTAAAAAAATTAATAAAAAAGTAGCAATTATAGGCTCTATAGTTCTTGCATTATTAATAATGGCGGCAATTGTCGTCATTCTGAACTTCAGCAGAGACCCGCATAAATATATCGCTGATGCTCAGGCTGCTCTTGCTCTTGCAGAACCCGATTACAAGGCGGCAGAGAAGGCTTACGGTCAGGCCTTTTCTTATGCAAAGAGAGATGTCGAATTGAGAATCGATATTCTTTTCAAACTTGCGGATATGTATATAGAAACGAATGATTGGCGAAAGGCCGCCGGCTGCTGGAACAGAGTTATTAATTTCGACACTAAAAATCTCAAAGCACGTTTGGCAATGCTCAACTATAGTTATCAGCTTGCGATGTCGGGCAATTGGACGGTTTGGAAAGAAGTAGAATCCAACGCATCGGAACTGATAGAAAGACAACTTGACACGACACCGCGACTGTATCGAATAAAAGGACAGGCTGTTTTAGAGCTTGTAAAACACGGGCAGATGACGGATAGAGAAATCGCTATCAATGATGCTATAGAGAATCTTCAAAAGTCGAGTCAGGAAGAACCGAACAATGTGGATATATACCAGCTTCTTGCTGATGCGATGGTGCGAAAAGGCGAAATTCTTGCCGCTGGGGGCGTGCTCAATGCGATCGAAAGCGGCCGTCAGGAGGCCTCGAAGATACTGCTCAAAGGCATTGAGAATCTTCCCGATGAGCCAAAGGCTTACGTGAATCTTTATAACAGCAAGCTTGCTGAAGCGGGGAAAGACGAAGATAAGATTAAAGAAGTGAAATCCAATCTTCTTCAGCTTATACAAAAATTTCCCGATAGCTCTCTACCTCGTTTTTCGCTTGTGCAGTTATACCAAAAGAATCCTAAAGATATAGACAAGGCTATTGATGCCGTAGAAAAGGCAAGAGAGCTTGAAAAACAAAATGTATCATATGCGATTACAGCGGCAAATCTATATTACAGGAAATATTTAATGGAGAAAGATTTGCAGTATTTCCAAAAGGCAATAGATATCGCAACCAATGCGTTAAGCTTTCCTGACAGTCTTGATGTGCCCGGACCGAGAGCGAGAATAGGTTTTATAAACAGATATTCTCTGCATACTTTTTTGGCTAATAGTTATTTAGACAGGGCGGCGGAATCATCCGCAGATGCGGCTAAAAACGCACAATGGCTGGAGCTTGCCGGGAAAGAGGTTTATCAGATTGACCAGCTTCTCGGCAGTGCGGAAAATCCTTATGCGATAATGTGGCAGGGCAGAATTAAGCTCGCAAAGGGTCAGATAAATGAAGCAATTGTACAAATGTACGCAGCATATCAGCAGCTTACACCTGCTGGCCGGACAGAAAACGATTTACAGCTCGGAATCCTTGCCTATGAACTTGCAAAAACTTTAGGGGATACCTCTGAGATAGGCGCAGTTATACAGTTTTATTGGACTGCCCTGAGAAACGGAATACACATCAATAGGCCCGAAATGCTTCTTGAATTTGCTTCGGTGCTTACGCGAGTGCAGGACTGGAAGTCTTCGCTTGAATCGATAGATTTCTTCGAGCAGAATTTCGGACAGACCGCCAAAAGCAGGGAACTTAGAATAAGCAATTATCTCGGTTCTAATATGATGGACAAGGCGCAGGAAATACTTGATGAGGCGCCTGCAGACGACCCGAATATTTTGAGATTTAAAAATATGTTTTACAATACTCAGGTTGCAAGAGCCAACTGGGAACTAATACAAAAAAAACCGGATGACGAACAGCAGGCGCAACAGGATGAGCAATATCAAAAACTTAAAGCTAATTATGAACAGGCAAAGAACGAGAGCAGAAAGATAAGAGACAAACTTGTTGCAACCGGTGCAAAACAGATTACTGACGCTGAATTTGTTGATATGTTTAAAAGGTATATAGCCGACGAGGAACACAGCAAGGCATTATCGCTTATCAACAGTTATCAGGCAGTGCATCCGAACAGCGTAAATGCGGAGATATATAAACTCGTACTCGCAGAACCCTCGCCGGCCAATGTTCCGCCGGAACGTTATGAACAGATTACAGTACAGGCTCTCGAATCTATTCAGGATCCGATTCGAAGCAGCATGGCGCTCGGTCAGTTTTATCAAGCAAAAGCTGAAAATGAACGGGCTGTCGAGCACTATCAAAAAGTTCTGCAGCTTGCGCCGGATAATTCTGATGCGATTACGGGTCTTTTCGAGGTCGCACTTGCCCTTAAAGATTTCAGCCAGGCACAAAAACTTGCCGAAATCGCCCGAAGAAATAATATAGATGCCTGCGGAGGAGATCTTTTTGTGGCGCGATTGGCTTATGTGAAGGAAGAATATCAAAACGCGGTGGAAAGAATCAATAGTTGTCTTGAACAAAGGCCTATATTTTCCCGTGCTTATCTTATAAGAAGCCAAGCTTATTCAGCGCTTGAAAAGGAAAATGACGCGATTGATGATGCACAGAAAGCATATAATTTCAATCCATCTGACAGGTATATTACCAGAAACCTGGCTTATGTACTTTATAAACAAAATCAACGGCTGGGCAATGCGGCAACACCCGATCAGATTGCAGAAACACGCAAAGCGATTGAAGCGGCTGTTCGGGCAAATCCGGGAGATTTAAGCCTGCAGGACATTTATACTCAATTCATAAGCAGCACAGAACCCGACAGGGCAGTGGCAATAAGCCAGCAGAGGCAGAAAGCAAGGCCGACGGCTGAAAATTCACTTCGTTTGGGTCGGATTGCTTCCATTGCGGCACAGGAGAGCAAAATCCAGGCGCAGAAAGACGCCTACAACGAAATTGCTCTCGATGCTTTCAAGACAGCCTATGAACTTGCACCGGACGATGTACGGATAGTTGAAACGTACGCAGAATTTCTAAGAAATAGCGGCAGGTCTGATGAAGCTGAAAAAATTCTTGCGAGCCAGGATGCCTTATTGTGGCGTTTCTATGTCCGAAGCGGAAAAACTGACGAGGCGCAAAAAATACTTGTTAAACTATATGAAGCGAATCCTAAAGATGCCAAT
This sequence comes from Planctomycetes bacterium HGW-Planctomycetes-1, assembly GCA_002839495.1. Classification (GTDB taxonomy): domain Bacteria; phylum Planctomycetota; class Phycisphaerae; order Sedimentisphaerales; family UBA12454; genus UBA12454. The sequence continues at coordinate 13,850 of PGYD01000007.1, read as the reverse complement.
GTGATAACAGGGTTGATTTTAGTGTCTCGCAGCAAGGATGACCAACCCGCCGTTTTGAAATATTCTGCTGAATTGCTGCAAATAGATAAATCTCTCGATAATCAAATTCTGCAAATCGAATCTTACCTTGAGGCAGGATTGGCTGACGAAGCAGAGACGCTGCTTGCGGCTTTACGCAGTAAATATCCGGATGAACCCAGAGCGTTGTTTTTGCAGACATGGCAAACTGCCAAACAGGGCAAACTTGCAGACGCCTTGAAACTCGCAAACAGTAATTTGGACGTTGATAAGGATAATCCCCGTGCCTGGCGGCTTCGGGGGCAAATTAATCTTGGCCTTAATAATTATAATGAAGCAATTGATGATTTTCTGAAAAGCAAAACATTGCGGGACAGCGCGGAAGTGCGAATAGACCTTGCACGAGTTTATGCCCAAACCGGTCGATATGAACAGGCTATTGCCGAACTGAAAACTTCTGTCGAGGAACAAGAATCATCTGTTGCCAGAAACATGCTCGAAGAGATGTATTACAGGACGGGTAAAGTTGATCAGCTTGTAAAATTTTATCAAGAGTTAATAGCTAAATTCCCTGATAATGTTAATTGGTATAATCGGGCTGCAAATCTTATGCTTAACACCCAAAAGTACGATGATGCATACAAACTTTTTGATGCTGCTTATCAGAACAGTTTGAAAATCAACAGTGAAGCGCCTAATATAGAAGCATTTGACGGAAGATTAAGAGCCCTGCTTGGCGCCAAAAAATATGACCAGCTGCTGGCCGAAGCAACAAAACACCTTGACGAAGACTTTGCTCCGCTTGCTTATACGAGAATGGCCGATGCGAAAGCTTATATGGGGCAGAAAGACGAAGCTGTTCAGTATTTCAGAAGAGCCCTTGAAAAGGCGGGAACTAGCGAAGGCTACATTGTGCCGATACTTAGAGAAATGAACGCTATAGTAGGTTTTGAGGAAACCATCAAGTGGTGCAGCGAAAGACTTCAGAGCCAGCCCGATTCACTGGCTATCAATACCGTAATGTTTAATCTTTACAATATGAACCAGCAGTATAACAAGGCGATTGAATATGCTGATAATTGCATCAGACTCAAAGAAGGTGATGATGCAGGTCAAATAATGTATCAGTTTAATAAAGCTGGCACTCTCCTAACGGTGTTTAATAAGACGCAAGACAGGGCTTATTTGGAAAAGGCTATTCAAGAGTATGAAAGTATACTTCAGAAACAGCCGACTAATATATCGGTGCTCAATAACCTGGCTTATATACTGGTAGATAATGATTTGGCCGCAGATAAAGCACTTGAGTATGCTGAAAGGGCCTATAAAAACGCGCCGAATAATGCAAATGTACTGGATACCTACGGTTACGTCCTTTTGAAAACCGGCAAAACGAAGAAAGCTGACGAGATTATGCAAAGGGCTCTGCAGCAGTTTGAAAAGGACAAAATTAACGCCCCAACGGAAGTATATGAGCATGTAGCTATGGTTAAAGAGCAATTAGGGCAGAATGCCGAGGCATTGGAGGCCTATAGACGCGCTTTAGAATTTGCAGGCGCAAATGTTTCACAGGAAGTCAAAGACAGAATATCCGCAGCGATTGAAAGGCTTACATCGAAAATGTAGTCTGCAAATCGCCTTTTGTTTTGTTATGGGACTTTTTGGCCTAAGCAGGTATATTAAATGATAAATAATAAACAGCCAATATCAACTGGTTACGGCCAGACGGCACGAACTCCACATCCGTCTTTTGCCGCTCAGTCGGCAATGGTGCTAACACCGAAAGAGATTATAGATATCCTTCGAAGGCATATCCTGCTTATCTGTGTTCTTACATTTTGCGGAGCCGTTATAGGCGGAGGTCTTTGGTTTGTTCTCAGAAGAATTGCCCCAAAATATACGGCAAGGACCTATATCGAAGTTTTGGCTCCAGGGCAGCTTGACCCGACAGTTATAGGGACGCCTCTTGCCAGTAAAGATATAGCCTTTGAATTCAGATTCTCAAAGGCTGCTTTGATTAAACAGCAGAATATGCTTCAGGAACTGATTCGCAGAGATGTAATACGAGAGACAAACTGGTTCAAATCGTTTAGAGACGATATTTTGAAAATTATAAGAAATCTCGAAAGAAATATGGGGGCCTCAGCGGATAGGAACAGTAGCTATATATCCGTAAGTATGACCTGCGGCAGCGCTGAGGAATCGGCTCTTATTGTCAACCAAATGGTCGATTTGTTCGTAAAATCTCAGCAAAGTACCGTACAAACCGATATTAGCGGAAAACTTCGTGAACTCAGCCAGCAGGAAAATGAGCTCCGTAACAGGCTTCAAAGTATTAACAGCTCTCTTGCTGATATCAGGCGTTCATCTGGCTTGACACAGCTTGAAGGGATGGGAGATAACTTCCGTCATACCATTACGCAGAGACTGGGCAGTCTCGAAGTGGATAAGATGAAACTTGAGGCTGATATAGAACAAATTCGTGCAAATATCGTAACTTACGAAGAAAGAAAAACTACCGATGACATAGTGCAGCGGACTACTGAAAATGATGCTGTTGTCATTGGACTTATTCAGAGAATAGCCTCTCTTGAAGCAGAACTTGCGCGAAAAATGACCAATCTTGGCGAAAATCACAGGGAAGTTCAGCAATTGCGGGAGGTTCTGCGGCAAACAATAGCAGAAAAAGATGCACGCAGTGTTATGAAAGCCCAGCAAATCCGTGATTCGGACATTACTACTATCAGGGACCAATATACTCTGATTGCCAATCGTCTTGCCAAGCTCGAAGAATTGCGTGCACAGACGGAAAACCAGCAGAGAGATCTCGATAATACTCGTGCTACGTATGATGATTTTATTTCACGAAGAGAAGAAACAAGGGATAAACTGTTTGCCGTTCAGGAACAGATAAGCAAATATAATCTTATAAAACAGGATGCTGAAACCGCAAAAGTCAAGCCGATAGGTCTTGCTCCGCCGCCATTAAGAGTAAGTTCGCCTCTGCTTATTGTATATGTGCCGAGCGGTACTTTTCTCGGCGGTATGCTTGGCTTAGGTCTGGCGTTTCTATTAGAGCTGCTTAACGACTTACTGCGTACACCTAAAGATGTGATGAAATATGTAAATGTTTCGCTGCTCGGTATGGTTACACACAAGAACCTTGACCCGAACACTGCCGATGCTGATATGTGGAGGGTTGTCAGACAATTGCCGTTCTCGATGATGAGTGAGTGCTATCGACAATTTAGAACAAATCTCAAGGTCTCTGTAGATATCGAAAGTCAACGGGTTATTCTTATCACAAGCGGGAATGCGGGGGAAGGCAGAACGACAGTTGCAGCGAATACGGCCGCAATATTCGCGGCCGAGGGAAGAAAGGTGCTTTTGATTGATGCGAATTTCCGAAGACCTTGTCTGGATAAGATCTTTCCAAAGGTACATCCTGACGCAGCGGAGGAAAAGGACAGAGGTTTGAGCGGCTATCTTGTCGGCAATTACAGTATTGAAGAAGTTATCAGGTCTTCCGGTATGGCGGATACAGATGTTATTGATAGTGGTATATTGCCGAAAAATCCTGCCGAACTGCTCGGCGGACAGAAAATGCGGGAGATTCTTGATTTCGCAAAACAGCATTACGACCGTGTGATAATAGACGGTCCTCCGATGCTTTTAAGTGACGCCAAGGCTCTTGCTTCTTTAGCCGACGGTACTGTGCTCGTATTTAATACCGCAATCACCAGACGCGGTACCGCTCAGCGTATTGTGCGTGAACTTAAGGAAATCAATACGGATATTCTCGGTGCTATCCTTATCGGTGTAAGGGTTCTCAAGGGCGGTTATTATAGCGAATTGTTCGAATCTTATCGTCAATACCAGGGGGCACATTCAGAGCAACTTGCAGGACAGCCTTCCTAACAGCGGTTTGGGTCTTATTTATCCTCTTTACCAATCAAAATCGGGGCGACAGGACTTGAACCTGCCTCCAGAAAATCACAACGATTTATCAAATCATAACTTACAAGAAAATCAAGAAGCGGCACCGGCCAAAAACTGCCCCAAAGATAGGTCCTCCGAACCTGCCTGAATATATCAAAGCCTATGAAGTGGAAAAACATTAGCCCTGATAAAATCTATTGTTGTTTTTAGCTGATTAGTAACAATACTATGCAGTTGCTTATCGATAAGCAGTTGTCTATCCCGCAATCCGCCGTACCAATCGGTACTTTCAAGCATAACACCGCCAAGACCGGCGTTAGCGTGTTGGTTTTCCAAATCGGCCCCGCAAAGTATGCTCCAGGCCAATGCCCACGCTCTTACGGTATTATTGATATTATAACCACCGCCGCCTGTCATAAGGATAGGCTTATCCAGACCAAGCAGTTTATAAATAATGTCCGCGTAAGTATTATTTGTCAACTTCAAACGCGCAAGCGGGTCGCCGGCAAGGGCATCTGCTCCGAGCTCAAAAACAATAACATCCGGTTTGTAGGCCTCGGCCAGCGGCAAAGCTATCGCTTCGAATACTTCCATATATGCTTTGTCATCGGTTCCAACCGGCAACGGTACATTGACGCAGAACCCTTTTCCCGCTCCTGTGCCGATTTCGTCCTCAAATCCTGTGCCCGGAAAAAGCGTTTTGCCGTCCTGATGGAATGATATAGTCATTACATCAGCACGGTCGTAAAACACATTTTGAACTCCATCGCCGTGATGAGCGTCAACATCAAGATAGAGGACTCTTTTGCCTGCTTCGGCCAATACCAAACAACCAATCGCCACATCATTGATATAACAAAAACCCGACGCTGATTGAGGCCCTGCATGATGCAGTCCGCCGGACGGATTGAAGGCCAATTCGGCATCCTGCGACAGGATTAGATTGGCAGCGGTCAGTGTTGCGCCGCAGGCCAAGACAGAATAATCATACATATCAGAAAAAATGGGACAATCCGGCGTACCAATACCCATATCAAGCAATTCGACACTAAAATCACCTTTGGCCGCGGCTTGCAGAGCATCCAGATAGCTTTTCGAATGGAATTTTTCAAGAGTGTCCCTTTTTGCCGGTTCGGGCGCAACTTCGCATCTAAACTCACCCGTAAGCAGTCCCATAGAATTGATTATTTTTTGCAATCGGCCTGCTCGGCTTACTTTAAATGGATAATCCGGAGGGTACTGATATCGTTCAAATTGGGGCGAATGAACAAAAACGGTTTTTCTTGCTGTCAAAACCTACTCCTGTTTTTGCGGTTCTGTCAAATCGTACATCACACTATAAATCTGACCGTCAAATTCGGTTTTAACATTAAAACCTGAGTTGTTGAAGATTGTCAGCATAGGCTTGTTATTCGCTAACACCTTAGCATAGAATTTTTTCACGCCTCGCTGCTTAGCTATTTGTGTAAGATAGGCGAGCAGGAGTGTCCCCATACCTTTTTTCTGCCATTCATCCTGAACCAAAAATGCAACTTCAGCAGCTTGGCTTTTAGGGTCAAGATAATACTGAGCAATAGCGATAATTTGTTCTCCGGCAGCACCCGGAACAATCCCGACAATGGAAACATCCTGCCTGTAGTCAATATTCGTCAATTGCTGAACGTCTTTATGCGGGAAGTTGACGGTATGAGTCATATATCGCATCTGAACGGAAGAGCTGCTTAGCGAATACAGCATCTCGGACAACGCTGGGTCATCTGTGGGCTTAATAGGTCTGAAGAATATCTCCGTGCCGTCATTTAATACGTCATATTTCTCCAATTCTTCGGGGTATGGAGTTTCCTCTGTATTCAGTTCGATTTGGTCGGCATAGACATAATTCTGGGCTTTTGCAGCCTGAATCAATTGCTTTCTAAATTTCGGATGGGCAATATTAACCAATGACAATACACGCTGTCTTATACTTTTGCCGTGTAAATACGCAACACCATACTCGGTAACTACATAATGAACATCTCCGCGAGTCGTAACTACGCCTGCACCTTCCGTCAGGTGAGGGACTATTCTGCTGATACTTCCGTTTTTCGCAGTTGATGGTATCGCAATTATAGGTTTGCCGCCTCTGCTTCGTGCCGAACCGCGAATAAAATCAACCTGTCCGCCGATGCCGCTGTAAAACCGATAGCCCAGCGAATCCGAACATACCTGTCCGGTCAAGTCAATTTCCAGTCCGACATTAATACCTATCATTTTATCATGCTGGCTTATTACCTGCGGGTCATTGACGTATTCAGTCGGATAAAATTCAAAAAACGGATTATTGTCAATATAATCGTAAAGCCGTCTCGAGCCCATACAGAAGCTTGCCACGATTTTACCGCGATTTAACGACTTTTTCGAACACGTTATGGCGCCACATTCGATTAAGTCAATTATCCAATCGCCGAACATCTCGGTATGAATGCCAAGGTCTTTTTTGCCTTTTAGAAACTCCGCCAATGCCTGCGGAATACGCCCTATGCCGCATTCAATAGTACTGCCGTCCTCGACAAGCCTGGCAATGTTTTGCCCGATTCGGCAAAGTACCGCATTAGGCTCCGGTATCACGGCTTCGATAATATCTTCATCGCAAGGTACGAGGGCATCGATGTCATTGATATGAATAAAGCTATTGCCGAGCGTCCGGGGCATACGAGCATTGACCTGGGCAATGACGTATCTGGCATTGGCAGCGGCAGACTTGACAATATCAACAGAAACACCGAGGCTGCATAAACCGCTCGCATCGGGCACCGACACGCTAATCAGCGCAACATCTATCGGTATTCTTCCTCTTTCAAACTCATGCGGTATCTCAGATAAGAATATGGGCGTATAATCTCCGATACCCTTTTCCAAAGCACTGCGAACATTCTCCGCGACAAAAAAGCTGTTCATTTTGAACTTTTCGCGGAATTTTTCATCGACATAAGGCGCCGTTCCCATAGTCAGCAGATGAATAATATGCGCATCATAAATATGCTTCGAGTGTTCCACCAAAGTATTAACAAGATGCTGCGGCTGGCCGCAACCCGTGCCAATGAATATACTATTGCCGGGTTCAATAAACTTCATAGCAGCAGCAGCATTGCTTATTTTATCTTTATATTTTTCTTTCCAGTCAAATCCCGGCATAACTATCTTTCTAAATCAGACTTTTTCTACACTTATTCTTGCATCAACCGCAATCGGCACAGTGCCTTCCTGTCCGACCATATAAGGATTTATATCCATTTCCTGAATCTGAGGAAATTCTGTAACTAATTGTGACAATCGCTGCAGCCCCTCGGCAATCGCATCGATATCTACGCCTTTTTCACCCCGTACCCCCTTGAGCATCTTATAGGTTTTCGTATTTATGAGCATTTGCTTGGCCTCTTCATTTGTCAGCGGCGCCATATAGAATGATACATCTTTAAGAACTTCCACCATTGTCCCGCCCATTCCAAACATCATCAAAGGACCAAAATGCCGGTCGCGATTCATTCCAAGAATAACTTCTCTGCCGCCTGTACACATTTCCTGAACAAGTACACCCAAAATATTGGCACCAGGCATCTTTTTCGGCGTCCGATACATCATCAGGTCGAAGGCGTCTATAACCTCCTGAGCATTTTTGAGGCCGAGCTTGACGCCGCCGACATCTGATTTGTGCAGAATATCCGGCGACCATATTTTCATTACAACAGGATATCCAAGCTGCTGGGCTATATTTGCCGCTTGTTCGGCTGAGGTCGCAATAGCGCCTTTGGGCGTAACAATGCCGTAGGCTTCGAGTATTTCCTTCGAATCCATCTCGCCAATTTCACGAATACCCTGTCTGAGATGCTTTTCGATTATTGTCTCGACCTTTCTTCGGTTAACAGAAAACAGCTTAACCACTCTTTTGGGCTGTTTGCGCCATCTTACATAGTCGACTACCGTCTTAATCGTCAAAACAGCACTTTCCGGAGAGTCATATTGAGGTATCCCGCTGTTTCTCAGTATTTCAATAGCGTGGGCGACTTTGTCAGCGCCAAGAAAAGAGACTAAAATCGGCTTGCCGATTTTTCCGCGGCAGGCTTCTGCGACAACCTGTGCCGTGGCAGCAGCATCAGTCATCGCCTGCGGAGTCAGCAATACGAGTATGATATCTACATTTGCATCTTTGCTGACCATATCAATAGCAAGTTTATATCTGTCTGCCAAAGCATCGCCCAGAATATCTATGGGGTTATTTATATTAGCTGCCGGCGGCAGTACCGCAGCCAATTTTTGTCTCGTTTCGTCGGTCAGCTTCGCGAATACCAAACCTTCCCGTTCGATAGCATCAGCGGCCATAATACCCGGGCCGCCGGCATTAGTAATAACAGCTACACGGTCGCCGGCAGGCAGCGGCTGATTGGCAAAAGCTTGAGCAAAATCAAACTGTAGTTTTATGGAAGGGCAGCGAACAATGCCGGCTCTGGCAAAAACAGCTTCATAAGCAGTTTCGCTGCCGACAAGACTGCCGGTGTGGGATGATGCGGCCAGAGCGCCTGCTCCGGTACCGCCGGATTTCATTAATAATATCGGTTTACGCTGAGATATACTCTCAGCCAGCCTCATAAAAGCGTTGCCATTACTAATGCTCTCAAGATAGCCGGCTATAACTTTAGTATCATCATTGTCTCCGAAAGCCTCTATTAAGTCTAACTCGTCAACATCGGCCTTGTTGCCTATACTGACAAGCTTGCTGAAACCGATGCCGTGCGCGTTGGCGGTATCAAGAATAGCTGCCAGCAGGGCTCCTGATTGTGACAGGTAGCCTATAATACCTTTTTTGGGCAAATTTCCGGCAAAACTGGCGTTAAGATTATTGGCCGGAACGAGCAGGCCCAAACAGTTCGGTCCGATTACTCTGATTCCGGCTTGCTTGGCGATTTGAATAACCTGCTGTTCGAGCATTTGTCCTTCCTGACCAACCTCTTTAAAACCGGCGGTGATAATAATGACCGATTTTACCCCTATCTTTGCACATTGCTGCATTATCGAGGGTACTATCTTGGCGGGGACAATAATTATCACTAAGTCGGGTGTTTGGCCGATAGCTTCAATATCCGGATAGCATTTGAGGCCCTCGATTGATGCAGCTTTGTTATTAACCGGGTATATTTTGCCTTTGAAACCGGCATTAATCATATTGGTCAAAACTTCGTATCCAACCTTGCCGGGCGTTTGCGATGCACCGACAATCGCAACCGAGCCGGGGTTAAAGAACTTTTCAAGGCTCATAATGACCAATATCCTTTCCGGGCAGCAAGCCCAAAATAAGCATTTATTCTATTCACTTTTCCAACAAAAGCAAGCCTGCCGCAAATTGTTAGAAAATAGCATTTTCAGACAGCAAGCACTGCCCCCAATTTTCAGCGGAAAAATCGGGGCGACAGGACTCGAACCTGCGACCTTCGGACCCCCAGTCCGACGCGCTAGCCAAACTGCGCTACGCCCCGTTAGAAAACCTCATTTTAGCGATTAAAGATACAAAAAACAATCTTATTTCTGGAGTGCATAATTGAGGACTTCATCGGCCTTTTTCACAAAGACGAATTTCATAGCTTTTTTAGCCTCTTTGGGGATTTCAACCATATCCTTTTTATTCCTGAAAGGCAAAATAACAGTCTTTATGCCGGCCTGTTTTGCGGCAAGAATCTTCTCCTTCAATCCGCCAATAGGTAGGACGTGACCTTTTAAAGTGATTTCGCCCGTCATCGCAACCTCAGGACGGGCAGGTGTGTCCGTAAGGAGCGAGACTATCGAAGTAAATATCGCTGTGCCGGCACTTGGGCCGTCTTTAGGAACAGCACCGGCAGGGACGTGAATATGATAATCCCGCTTTGAAAAACGGGACGGATTTATACCGAGCTTTTTACAGTTTTCCTTCACGATTGAAAAGGCAGCCTGCGCGCTTTCCTTCATAACCTCGCCAATCTGGCCGGTAAGAATAAGCTGACCCTTGCCCGGCATCGAAGCGGTTTCGACGAATAAGATTTCTCCGCCAAAAGGCGTATAAGCAAGGCCTGTAGCGACGCCGGGAACGGCCGTCCGCATAGCAAGCTCGGATTCGTGCCTAATCGGGCCGAGGATTTTGTGCAGATGAGTTTTTGTGATGGTCGTCGAGCGTTTATTTCCCTTGGCTATATTAGTAGCGACCGAACGGCAAATTGCCGCAATGTTCCGCTCAAGATTCCTGACGCCGGCTTCGGCAGTATATCGGCGTATAATCTGGCCGAGGGCCTCATCGGTAATTTTGAGTTTGCTTTTGCTCAGGCCGTTTTCGGATAACTGACGAGGGACAAGGTATCTCTTTGCGATATGGAGTTTTTCGTTTTCGGTATAGCCCGGCAGTTCGATGATTTCCATCCTGTCCATAAGTGCAGGAGGAATCGGCTCTGTATAATTAGCGGTGCCTATAAACATTACGCTCGACAGGTCGAAAGGCTGGTCGAGATAATGGTCGGTAAAGGTATTGTTCTGCTCGGGGTCGAGGACTTCGAGCAGGGCACTGGCTGGGTCGCCTCTGAAATCGACGCCGATTTTGTCCATTTCATCGAGCATAAAGACAGGATTCTTACTGGCGCATTTTCTAAGTTCCTGCAGGATTCTGCCGGGCAGGGCGCCTATATAAGTTCGCCTGTGGCCTCTGATATCGGCCTCATCTCTTATTCCTCCGAGGGAAATTCTTATGAATTTTCTGCTCATCGCGCGTGCGATGGATTTGCCGAGGCTGGTTTTTCCGACGCCGGGCGGGCCGATGAAGCATAAAATCGGACTCTTGCCGGAAGGATTGAGTTTCCTGACCGCAAGAAATTCGAGAACTCGCTTTTTAACCTTATCGAGGCCGTAGTGGTCCTTCTCCAGTATTTTCTGCGATTTTCTTATGTTTAACGAATCGATTGTTTTTATGTTCCACGGCAGTTCGCATACCCAGTCGAGATATGTTCTGATTACGCCGTAGTCCGGCGAAGCAGGGTGTATTCTGCTTAATCGGTCAAGCTCGGCGAGGGCTTCGGTCTCGACCTTTTCGGGCATTTTCGCCTTTTTGATTTTATCTTTAAGGGTCTTTACATCTTCGGTTCTTTTGTCGTCCTGGCCGAGTTCGGACTGGATTGCTTTTAACTGCTCCTGCAGAAAATATTCCCGCTGATTTTTATCGACCGCCTGCTTGACCTGCCCCTGTATTTTATGGCTCAATTCGAGGACTTCGAGCTGACTTGCCAGGGCGATGGAGATTTTTTCGAGTCTTTTCTGGGCGTCAAGCTCTTCAAGGAGCTGCTGTTTTTCCGCCAGAGAGACATTGAGATTGGCGGCGAGGAAATCGGCCAAAGCGGACGGGGTCTCGATATTTTCAAGCAGGATAGAGGCCTCTTCCGGTACGTTCGGGCTCAAATTGATGACGTTGTTGGCGGCGTCGCGGATACTTACCATTAAGGCTTTGAGTGTCTTGGTGATTTTAGTTCTGGTTGTAAGCGGCGCGATTTTAACTCTCAAATACGGTTCGGTCGAAACGACTTTCAGGATTCGAAATCTTATCAGGCCGTGGATTATAACATTTACCGTACCTTGCGGCAGCTTTACGACTTTAAGAATCGCCGCGGCGGTGCCGATTTTATAAAGGTCGTTGATAGTCGGATTTTCAATGTCGGGGCTTTTCTGTGTTACAAGGCCGATTATGGAATTGCCGGTTTTGGAGTCTTCGAGCAGTTTTCTGCTTTTTTCGCGTCCGACGGCCAGCGGTGTAACCGTACCGGGGAATACGACGGCGTTGCGAATCGGCAAAATTCCGATAACCTCCGGCAGGTCGATTTCCCTGTGGTTTTCAGGCGAATCGGACTGTTGGCCTTCGAAAACAGGGTCCACATTCACGATATCGACAAGTCTTAATTTTTCGCTCATAGGATAGAATTTTATCCCATCGCAAAAAATAAAAAAGCCAAATTTTATTTTTTCCCATAAGGCAGGTGGGCTTCAATTACCTGCCGTAAGCGTAGTTGAATTGTCTCCTTGGTCTCCTGCTTACCTGTTCTAATTGCCGTTCGTTGATTCCCAGACAATCATACCGGGCTCATATTGGTCGGCCAGGTCTTTTACTCCCGGCAGGACTCTTACTGCGAATCCGCATTTCCCGCTTCGGGTGCATTTTAGAGTGCCGGTATAGGTGCAGGTATTTTGTGGGGTTTTTTCTGCCGAGCCTGTCATTTCTTTGATACTGCCTCGGCTGATATTGCCCCAGGAATCTACTGTGCCGTGGTATATTTGGACTGCCACGTCGTCCGGGTTTAGTCCGCCCAGTTCTACTTTTGCTGTTATTTCCAGTTCGCAGCCGACTTGCAGTCGTGATGCGTTGCCGTTGAGGGGTATTATTTCACCGTTATTTTTTATTTGGACATCGACGTCGTCGATTTTGATATTTTTCCATTCTTCTTTCAGGCGGTTTTTCAGGGTTGCTGCGTTTTTAACTTTTTCCATTCCTGCCGATACGAGGCTGCCCCATCTTTCTGCTGCCGGTTTATAGAACCTATTGCTGTATTCTGCCACCATTCTGTGGGTATTGAAGCGTGGTACTATCCATTTTATCGAGTTTTTCATTCTATATATCCATGCTCTGGGCAGGTTATCTGCTGAGTGGGTATAGAACAGGGGTACTATTTCGTTTTCGAACAGGTCGAATATAGCTTCTGACTCTACTTTATCCTGATATTCGTGGTCGTCGTAGGTTTCGCCTGCTCCTATTACCCAGCCTCCGTTTAGTGAGTATCCTTCGCACCACCACCCGTCGAGCGTACTGACATTAAGCGCCCCGTTCAGCGCCGCCTTCATCCCGCTTGTACCCGAAGCCTCCATAGGAACGCGGGGGTTGTTGAGCCAAATATCGACGCCCTGAACCATATAACGAGCAATGTCAATATTGTAATCCTCCAAGAAAACAAGACGCTTCCTAACATCATTCCTATTAGCAAAATGAATCAACTGACGAATAATCTCCTTGCCCTGCTCATCATTAGGATGAGCCTTGCCGGCAAAGACAAACTGAACAGGCTTGTCAGTTTTGTTCAAAAGCTTTATAAACCTGTCCGGATCATTCAATAAGAGATTACCCCTCTTATAAGTCGCAAACCTTCTTGCAAAACCAATAGTCAACGCCTCCGGGTCAAGAACCTCCTCGGCCCAGCCAAGCTCGGTATGATAAGTACCCCTGCGCTGCATCTGCTTTTTAATCTGCTTTCGGACAAAGTTGATGAGATTTTCCCTGTTCCGCTGGTGAATCCGCCATAATTCCTCGTCCGGAATCTGGTCAACATTGTTCCAAAGCTGGGGGTCGGCAATTTCCTCGTCCCAGTTAAAGCCTAAATAACGTTCATAAAGCTGGTCAAGCTCCGGCGAAATAAAACTCTTAGCGTGTATTCCATTCGTAATAGACTTAATAGGGACTTCATCAACCGGCAGCTTCGGCCAAAGCTCAGCCCACATCGAGCGCGAGACACCGCCATGAAGCTTGCTGACACCATTACGCCAAGTACTCAATTTCAATGCGAGCACCGGCATCTTAAAAGTTTCACTGTCCTTTTGGGGGTCAATCCTACCGAGAGCAAGAAACTGATCTCTGTTTAGACCAAGCTTGGGGAAATAAAAGCCGAAATACTTGTTCATAAGCTCAGGACTAAATTCATCATTGCCCGCCTTTACGGGGGTGTGAATTGTAAAAATATTACTGGCCTTAGTGGCTTCAAGGGCCTGCTCAAAATTCAAACCCTTAGAAGTGCAAAGATGCCTGATTCTTTCGAGCGCCATAAAAGCGGCGTGTCCTTCGTTCATATGACAAACAGAAGGCTCAA
>PGYD01000167.1 GCA_002839495.1 Planctomycetes bacterium HGW-Planctomycetes-1 | reverse complement strand
TCAGATATACCGCCGTCTTAAACGCCTGAGCGGGACTTTTGCTCCACTCGATAATCTTTTTGCCCCAGTACATCCTCATATATCCGTGCATTTTGCCGGATTTGTGGAGAATGCGTAAAAAATTTAACAGGAGTAATAATGGGAAATCATCGTAAGAGCAAGATTAAGAAGAAACGCAAAAGCGGTTTTCTGGCAAGAATGCGTACGCCCGGCGGGAAAAAGACCATCAAAAGAAGAAGACGTGCAGGCAGGTCGCTCAAAACAAGATAGCAATTAAGTAAAAATCGGTAAAAGCGGAGAAATCGAACATTCTGCCAACGGGGGCGCGGAAGCGTCAAATAATGTCATTTACTGCAACAGGGCCGGTTAAAATCCTATGTTTTTTGTCCAGAGGCATTCTATCGAGATGAATATGGCAGTATTCCTGATGGTTATAGATGCTTAAAGTGTGTTTGCAGCCCGGAAACGCGCATTTCCTGTTTACAGGCGAGGTTTTTAACATTTTTGTCATTTTACACCTTTGGATAAATAACCAGAAGAAAAAGCTGTAAAGGAAAGTTTGCCGGGTCTTTCTCTGCGGCCTAAAGATTTTTAAATCTTTTATGCTGTATTTATTGTACCGCATTACCGGATATTGTCAAGCGATTTTGGAAATTACTTTAGAGGGGCATAAGAGCTGTTTTTTGCCTTACGGCAATGGGAGCAGGTGAACAGGTGAACTATTTTTTGCCTTACGGCAAAAAATAAATGAGGGTGTTGGGACTCGAACCCAAGACCTGTGCATCGACAATTGCAAGCCAACATCTAAAATCAGAATTAATTTAAATTTTGATATTTGGCAAATCGGCGTTATTATATGCGGGTATATGGCAAGTCATAATCTGGCAAAACTGAAGATAGACGAATTCGAGATGCTCGGCTATTCGGTGGGCGGCGAAGAAACCGTTATCGGTATGCCGCAGCTCGATGTGTGCTTCGATATCGGCAAGGCGCCGGACCAGCTTATAAGCATAAATAACGTGCTTTTGACGCACGGGCATATCGACCATTCGGCGGGAATTGCATATTACCTTTCGCACAGGAATTTCTGCGGACAAAAGCCGGGCAGGGTCTTTGCGCCGGAAAACCTTATACTTCCGCTTCGCGAAGTGATAGACGGCTGGGGCAGGGTCGATGGGAACAAGATACCGGCAGAATTGATTGGGATGCGCAGCGGCGATGAATATCAGATTAAGCCTAACCTTATCATAAGGGCGTTCGCGACGAAACACTGCAGAGGGTCTTTGGGATTCTGCGTTCTGGAGAAGAAGAAAAAACTGAAAGATGAATATCTCGGACTGTCGGGCGAAGAAATCGTCGCGCTGAAAAAGAAACACGTGGAAATAGATTATCCGGTCGAAATACCGATAGTCTCTTATCTGGGCGATACGCGGTATCATAATTTCGCAC